>NZ_JBHVHQ010000385.1:0-7749 GCF_042800135.1 Streptomyces sp. NPDC057654
CTCGTACACCGTGCGTCCGCCGACCACCGTGCGGACGCAGAGGGGAAGTTGGCGGCCGGGGGTGAGGTCGGGCAGGCCCGGCGTGCCGGAGCGGGGGTCGGTGGACCAGTCGGCGACCCGGGTGTCCGGGACCTGCACGACGAGGTCGCCGGTCTCCCAGATCGCGTAGTCCGCGGGGGCGCCGGGGACGAGGACCCCGGCGTCGTCGCGGCCGACGGCACGCCAGCCGCCGCGCGTGTGGGCGGTGAAGGCGGCGCGCACGGAGACGCGGTGCTCGGGGGTGCGGTGGAAGGCGGCGGCCCGCACCGTGCCCCAGGGGTCCAGGGGCGTGACCGGGCTGTCGGAGCCGAGCGCGAGCGGCACGCCGGCGCGCAGCAGGGCGGCGTACGGATTGAGCGTACGGGCCCGCTCCCGGCCCAGCCGCTGCGCGTACATGCCGTCCTCGCCGCCCCACGCGGCGTCGAAGGCGGGCTGCACGGAGGCGGTGAGGCCGAGTTCGGCGAAGGCCGCGATGGTCTCGGGGGTGAGCATCTCGGCGTGCTCGACGCGGTGCCGGGCTCCGCGGATGCGGGCGAGGCCGACGCGTTCGGCCGCGGCGCGCACGCCCTCGACGACGGCGGTGACGGCGGCGTCGCCGATGGCGTGGAACCCGGCCTGGATGCCGGCCTCGGTGCAGGCGGCGACGTGGGCCGCGATGCCGGCCGCGTCGTGGTGGGATACACCGGTGTGCGGCGCGTCGGCGTAGGGCTCGTGGAGGCAGGCGGTGTGCGAGCCGAGGGAGCCGTCGACGAAGAGGTCGCCCGCCGCGCCGATGGCGCCGAGCTCGCGGATGCGGTCGGCTTCCTTTGCGTCTGCGATGGCTTCGGCCCAGTAGCCGAAGACGCGGGAGCCCGCCTCCTCGGCGGCGAGCCTCAGCAGGCCGGTGAGGTCCTCGGGGCTGGAGATGTCGGGCCCGGCGCACTCGTGGAGGGAGCCGATGCCGCGGGAGGCGGCGTGGGCGCGGGCGGCGCGCTGCGCGGCGGTGCGCTGGGCCGCGGTGACGCTCTCGTGCGCGGCGGCCCGTACGGCGTGGTGCGCGGCGCCGGTGAGCGGCTCGTCGGGGGCGTACCCGGACAGCCCGGTGACGCCGGGCACCAGGTCGAGAAGGGCGCTGGTGACGACGGCGGAGTGGACGTCGACGCGGGTGAGGTAGAGCGGCCTGCCGCCCGTGGCCGCGTCGAGCTCGGCGCGGGACGGCGGGCGCGCCTCGGGCCAGCGGGTGGCGTCCCAGCCGTGGCCGAGCAGGACGCGGTCGGCCGCGTGGGCGCTCGCGTGGGCCCGTACCCGCTCCAGCGCGTCGGCGAGGGTGCGGGCGCCGGAGAGATCGAGGCCGGTGAGCGTGAGGCCGGTGGCGGTCGTGTGCACATGTGCGTCCGTGAACGCTGCGGTGACGAGCGCTCCGTCGAGGTCGACGATCTCGTCGACGCCGTCGGCGAAGGAGTCCGCCGCGCCTTCGGAGCCGACCCAGGCGACGCCGCCGCGCTCGACGACCATGGCCGTCGCGAAGGGGTCGGCGGGGCTGTGGACGGTGCCGCCGCGCAGCAGGACGGTGCGGCTCGGGGTCTCGGCGGGGGTGGGTTCGGTCACTGGTTCTTCGCCTCGTGGTGTCGTTCGGGCCGGGCCGCGCCGGCTGGTGTGCCGCGCCTGTGCGGCGTTTGTCCGGGGTCCGCGCTGTGTGCGCCACGCGCGGGCGCGCGCGTGGCGCGGTGCGGCGTACGGACCCGCCCAGTGTCGTCCCTCGGGGCGGCCGCCCCCTACAGGGGGGGTGGCGTCCCGCCGGTTCAGATGCGGGGCGGCCTGGCCTCGTACGGGGTGGACAGGACGACGGTGGTGCGGGTGGAGGTCCCGGCGAGGGAGCGGATGCGGGTGAGGAGGTGTTCGAGTTCGAGGGGGGTGGCGACGCGCACCTTGAGGATGTAGTTCTCGTCGCCCGCCACGCTGTGGCACGCCTCGATCTCGGGGATGTCGGCGAGCCGGTCGGCGATGTCGTCGGGCGCGCTGGGGTCGAAGGGTTTCACCGAGATGAACGCGGTGAGGGGCAGCCCCACGGCCTCGGGGTCGACGACGGCCGCGTAGCCGCGGATGACGCCGCGCTGTTCGAGGCGGCGCACGCGCTGGTGCACCGCCGAGGTGGACAGGCCGGTGGCCTTGCCCAGGTCGGTGTAGCTCATCCGCCCGTCCTTGACGAGCAGCTCCACGATTTGTCTGTCCAGCTCCTCCACAGCGGATCACCTTATGGGGTCGGAGGCGATCGGGCACAGTCGGCGGGCGTGCAACTGCTCGCGTCATGTGACGAACGCCACATCCGTTCACCCGTGTCCATCGGCGCGCTGCGATTATCCGCGCGGTCGCCAGGGAAATCCTTGCTGTGGTCGAGGCCACGGCGCCTGACCGGCCCATCTGAGGGGGAGATCCCACCATGCCCAACCCTGAACGCCTCGATGCGGGCGACACCGGCAATTCCGCCGACACCATCGACACGAGTTACGAGACCTACGAGATGTTCCGGGTCGTCTGCCCGGACTGCGCGGCGCCGATCGCGCTGCTGGCGGACGAGGACGTGCTGCCCGAGCACGCGCTCTGCCCGTCCCCGTGGAACCCGTTCGGGCTCACCGTCTGCCCCGGCGCGGGGCGCGGCGTGGCGGACGCCTCCCCGGCCGACGACTCCCCCGGCACCCAGGAGCGGGACGCCACGCTGCTGTTGACGCTGCCGGAGAGCCTGGACTGGCGGCGGCAGCCGTTCTCGCACATCGGCGGCCCCGCGTCCCGCCCGCTGCGGGTGCCCCGGATGCGGCCGCGCCTCTGATCGGCCTTCCAGGGCACCGGAGTTGCCGCTTCCGCCTGGTGGCAACTCCCTGCCCCCCGCGCCACTCCCGAATTCCGACTGTTCTCGATCCGTCGCCTCGCCGCCGTACGCTTTCTCTCGCGACGCACGAGGCCTACGAGCCGCATGAGGCGTCCGGTCCTTCCCCGCACGTAACCGGGAGCCTCCTGTGACGACACCTTCCCTGCACTGCCTGCGCTGCGGCGTTCTCGTAACGGGCTTCACCGGCTGTCCCGTGTGCGCCGCCGAGGGGCTCGGGGTCAACGCGGCCCCGCCCCTCGCCGATCTGTCCGGGCTGTCGCTGGAGCGGTATCCGGGCGGGCCGTGGGGCTGGCCCGGCGCGCTGCCCGTGTCGGCCGGCCCCGTCACGCTCGGCGAGGGCGGCACGCCCAACGTCCGCATGCCGCTGGCGGATTCGGACTCCGGCGAGCTGTGGGTCAAGATCGAGGGGGCCAACCCCACCGGGTCGCACAAGGACCGTGCGATGAGCGTCGGGGTGGCCGCCGCGCTGGACGCCGGGGCGGACACGGTGGCGGCCGCCTCGTCCGGCAACGCGGGTACGGCGGCTGCCGCGTACGCCGCGCGGGCCGGGCTGCGCTGCGTGGTCTTCACCACCCGTGAGGTGCCCGAGCCGCTGCGCGCGCAGATCGACGCGCTGGGCGCGGCGCGCGTCGAGCGGGACGACGCTGTGGCGCGCAACGCCGCCATGCGCGAGGGCGTCGAGCGGCTCGGCTGGTATCCGCTGACGACGTTCGCCCAACCGCCGGCGGGCGGCAACGCCTTTGCCAACGAGGGCTACAAGAGCGTCGCCTACGAGATCGCGCGGGACTTCGGGGAGCGGATCGGCGCGGTCGTGGTGCCCACCTGCCGCGCGGATCTGCTCGCGGGCATCGGCCGGGGCTTCCGCGAACTGCTGGCGGCCGGGCTGGTGTCGCGCACGCCGCGGCTGGTCGCCGCCGAGCCGGCCGCCGCGGCCCCCTACACCGCGGCCCTGTCCCGCACGGACCGCGCCGAGCAGGAGCACACGACGGTGGAGCGGGGCCAGTCCCCCGCCTTCTCGCTCGGCGAGTCGCGGCCCGTGTGGCAGGGGCTGGACGCGCTGTGGCGGTCCGGGGGCCGCGCGGTCGGCGTCCCCACCGACGCGTTCATGGCGGAGCACCGGGCGCTGGGCGCGCAGGGGCTGTTCGTCGAGCCCTCGTCGGCGGTGGGCGTCGCGGCCGGGCGGCGCTGGGCGTACGAGCACGGCGAGCCGGTCGTGGTGATCGGCACGGCCACGGGTCTGAAGGACATCGCGAGCGTGCCCGCGGGCAAGGCCGAGGAGCGGGTGCCGGAGGTCGCCCGGCTGACCTGCTGACAGGCGCCCGTACGCGAGCGCGTCAGCCGGGGTTCCGGCCGATCTCCTCCGTCACGAACCGCACGCGCTCCTCGACGCTCGCGCGCGGCAGCGGCACGAGTTCGTAGCCGTACGCGCGGTACGCCGCCGCCATCGCCTCGTGCGTGCGGCACGCGGTCTCGTAGGACTGCTTGCGCTCGGCGTCCTGCGCGTAGATCTCCGGCCAGGGCGGCGCGATGAACACCCGTCGGCGGTACCGGAACCGCTGGGCGGCGGCGTGCACATGGGGCGGCACGGGGAGCCCTTCGAGCCGCAGGTAGCCGACGATGTCGGGGATGCCGCGGTCGAAGAAGACGTGCCCGCACTCCCCCGCGGCGCGGTGGTGGGAGCGCAGGTCCGCGGCGAGCATCAGCTCGGCGAAGAGCTCCCGGTCGCGCCAGGGCAGCGCCCGGCCGCCGATGGCTGTCTGGTCCTGGATGACGGCGCGGCCGGCCTCGTGCGTGCGCGCGTGGCCGGCGTGCTCCAGCCGGTCGATCAGGGTGCTCTTACCGGCGCCGGGGCCTCCGGTGATCACGGTGAACCGCTCGGTGTCCGGCTCGGGCGCCGTCGCGGCGGCTGCTGTTGCTGGCATACGGGGCTGCTTTCCGCCCCGTGGCCGGGGCTGTTCAGCGTGATTCAGGGCCCGCGAGATGGCGGGCGACGACCATGCGCTGGATCTGGTTGGTGCCTTCGACGATCTGTAGGACCTTGGCCTCGCGCATATAGCGCTCCGTGGGGAAGTCGACGGTGTAGCCGTAGCCCCCGAGCAGTTGGACGGCGTCAGTGGTCACGCGCATCGCGGCGTCGGTGCAGAAGAGCTTCGCCATGGCGGCTTGCTTGGAGAAGGCCTGCCCGGCGTCGCGGAGCCGGGCGGCGGAGAGATACAGGGCGCGACCGGCCTCGATCTGGGTGGCCATGTCGGCGAGCATGAAGCGCAGGCCCTGGAAGTCGGCGATGGGACGTCCGAATTGCCGACGGCCGCCAGTGTACGCGAGGGCCTCGTCGAGGGCCGCCTGGGCGATGCCGATGGCGCAGGCGGCGATGCCGAGGCGGCCGGAGTCGAGCGCGGAGAGGGCGATCGCGAAGCCCTGCCCCTCCTCCCCGATCCGGCGGTCGTCGCCGACCTGGACGCCGTCGAAGTGGACGCCCGCGGTGGGCGATCCCTTCATGCCCATCTTGCGCTCGGGCCGCGCGGCCGTGAGGCCGTCGGCGTCGCCGGGGACGAGGAAGGCGGAGATGCCGCGCGGGCCCTCGCCGCCGGTGCGGGCCAGGACGGTGTAGAAGTCGGCGACGCCGCCGTGGGTGATCCACGCCTTGCTGCCGTCGATGGTCCAGGTGTCGCCGCCGCGGGTGGCGCGGGTGCGCAGGGAGGCGGCGTCGGAGCCGGCCGCGGGCTCGGAGAGGCAGTACGCGCCGAGGAGTCCCCCGCCGAGCATGGCGGGCAGGTGCGCGGCCTGCTGCTCCTTGGTGCCGAAGCCGGCCAGCGCGTGGCAGGCGAGGGTGTGGACGCTGACGCCGAGGCCCACGGTGAGCCGGGCGGCGGCGAGTTCCTCCAGGGCCTGGAGGTAGACCTCGTACGGCTGGCCGCCGCCGCCGAACTCCTCGGCGTACGGCAGCGCGAGCAGCCCGGACCGGGAGAGCAGGGCGAACACGTCGCGGGGGAAGCGTCCGTCGTCCTCCTCCTCGGCGGCCTTGGGCCGGATCTCCCGCTCGGCCATCTCGCGTACGAGCGCGAGCAGGTCGCGGGCCTCTTCGGTGGGCAGCTGACGCTCCACCGGCTGCGGGCCGTGGTGGGACATGGCGGTGCTCTCCTCCCTGTCGGGCGCTACGGCAGCGGGCGCGCGGGGTGTGGCGGATGCTGCCGTGTGGTGCTGCCTCGCCGATGGTCTCGCTCCGGGTCTCGGAGGGGTGTGACCTGCGGCTGCGGCGGGTTGGAGTATGCCCGATCGGAGGCCCCGCGTCACGGGTTCACCGGTCATGGCCTGCGGCTGAACGGAATTGGTCCGAACCATTGACGCACTGGTCTAGTCCATCTACGGTTCCTCAGGCAACAAAGTTCGCGTTCATGTCAAGTTGAGCAGCACACCCCCCATCTCCCCTTCCCACCGAGGAGAACCATGCTCAGACCGCACGGAAACCGCCCCCGCGCCCTGTTCGCGGCCACCGCCGCCGGTGCGGCACTGCTCGCCACCACCCTCTTCGCCGGCAGCGCCGCGGCGGGAATGGTCCCCACGGCCGTCACCGCCAAGGCCAAGCCGGCCGCCGCCGCGCAGACCGAAGCGAGCGCCGCGCAGAGCGCCCCGGTGAGCGCCCTCAAGCAGGACAAGCAGACGCGGCAGGACGCGACCGCCGGGAACAAGGTTGTCGGGTACTTCACCAACTGGGGCGTCTACCAGCGCAATTACCACGTCAAGAACATCGAGACGTCGGGCTCCGCCGCCAAGCTCACCCACATCAACTACGCCTTCGGCAACGTCACCGGCGGCAAGTGCGCCATCGGCGACTCCTACGCCGACTACGACCGCGCGTACGACGCCTCCACCAGCGTCGACGGCAAGGCCGACACCTGGGACGACGGCGCGCTGCGCGGCAACTTCAACCAGCTGCGCAAGCTCAAGAAGCTGCACCCGAACCTCAAGGTGCTCTGGTCGTTCGGCGGCTGGACCTGGTCCGGCGGGTTCGGCGAGGCGGCCAAGAACCCCGCGGCGTTCGCCGACTCCTGCTACAGCCTGGTCAAGGACAAGCGCTGGGCCGATGTCTTCGACGGCATCGACATCGACTGGGAGTACCCGAACGACTGCGGTCTGACCTGTGACACCAGCGGCAAGGACTCCCTCAAGAAGGTGCTGTCCGCGCTGCGTTCGAAGTTCGGGAAGAGCAGCCTGGTCACCGCCGCGATCAGCGCCGACGCCTCCAGCGGCGGCAAGCTGGACAAGGCCGACTACGCGGGCGCCGCACAGTACGTCGACTGGTACAACCCCATGACGTACGACTACTTCGGCGCCTGGGACGCGAAGGGCCCGACGGCCCCGCACTCGCCGCTCACGGCGTACAAGGGCATCCCGAAGGACGGCTTCAACTCGGACGCCACCATCACCAAGCTGAAGAAGATGGGCATCCCGTCCTCGAAGCTGCTGCTGGGCATCGGCTTCTACGGGCGCGGCTGGACCGGCGTCACGCAGACCGAGCCGGGCGGCACCGCCACCGGGCCCGCGGGCGGCACGTACGAGCAGGGCATCGAGGACTACAAGGTCCTCAAGTCCAAGTGCCCGGCGAACGGCACCGTGGCCGGCACCGCCTACGCCAAGTGCGGCAGCGACTGGTGGAGCTATGACACCCCGTCCACCATCGGCGGGAAGATGAAGTACAAGCAGCAGCAGGGCCTCGGCGGCACGTTCTTCTGGGAGCTCAGCGGCGACACGACGAACGGCGAACTGATCAAGGCGATCAGCTGAAGTTCTCCGTTTGACGGAAACAGCGGTGGAAAGTACCGGGGCGGGCGGCCGTATATGGC
>NZ_JBHVHQ010000386.1:0-7719 GCF_042800135.1 Streptomyces sp. NPDC057654
GGGTACCGGCGACGCGGCGCTCGCCGCCGTTGTTCTCCTGCCAGAAGCGGTAGACGTCGACGGCGTCCTCGCGCGGCTCGTGGCGCATGGGCAGCCGGCGGTCCTGCCAGGGCTTGGCGAACTCGTCGTAGAACGTGTTCAGCTCGAAGTACTTGCGGTCGTCGACATAGTGCGGCTCGTAGGCGTCGCGGGTGGTGAGGAAGACGACCTCGTCAGGGGAGCAGTAGTACAACGAGCCCAGGCACATGGGGCACGGCTGGGCCAGCACGTAGATGGTGGCGCCGGTCAGGTGCTCGGTGCCCAGCTTCGTGCACGCCTCGCGGATGGCGAGGATCTCCGCGTGGGCGGTGGGGTCGTTGGTCTGGGCGACCATGTTCGGGCTCTCGGCGAGGATCTCGCCGTCCTTGACGATGACGGTCGCGAACGGGCGGCCGCCCTCGGTCACGTTCTGACGGGCGAGGTCGATGGTGCGCTGGGCGAAGTCCATGGGGGTCCTCCGAAGACAGTCGAAAGGAAGAAGGGGGTACGGGCCGCCTCGTACAGCGGCAGGCGCGTACTCAGGCAGGGGTGTGCTCAGGCAGGCGCGGGGTCAGAACGGCTTCGTCGGCAGGTACTTGCCGTCCAGGGTGATGACGGCGCGCTCGCCGCCCTCGGGGTCGGCGACCTTCCGCACGTCCAGCTTGAAGTTGATCGCGGAGATGATGCCGTCCCCGAACTGCTCGTGGACCAGCGCCTTCAGGGTCGTTCCGTAGACCTGGATCATCTCGTAGAAGCGATAGATGGTCGGGTCGGTGGGGACGCCGCCGGGGATCGAGCCGCGGGTCGGGATCGTCTGGAGCAGCGTCACCGCGCCGTCGTCCAGGCCGAGCAGCTCGGCGACCGCCTTCGCGGACTCCTCCGGCAGCGGGTGCTGGCCGAGGACCGCGGCGGTGGTGAAGGCCACCGACAGCCCGGCGGCGTCGGCGATCTGCTGCCAGGACAGGTTCTTACGGACCTTCGCCTCGACGGCGGCGTCGGCGAGGGCCTCGCGGGCGCTGGGGTTGAACTGGGCGTGCACCATGATCTGTACTTCCTTCTCTCTGAACTCTCCAGCAGGAGCTTTTCTCATGGGGGGGGCGGGCAGCGGGGTCAGGCCGCGAGTGCGGAAGAGTCCGCGGAGCCCGTGGAGCCCGCGGCGGGCACGTTCTCGACATGGCCGGTCGCGATGTCGAACACCCAGCCGTACAGGGTGACCTGCCGCTCCGCCAGGGCGCGTGCGACCGACGGGTGCGTGGCCAGGTTCGCCAGCTGAGCGCGTACGTTCTCCCGGACCAGGGCCGGAACGTCGCCGGTAGCGGTGGTACGGGCCCGGGAGGCGTCCGCGTGCCGCAGCCAGGTGGCCACGGCCGGAGCGCCGCTGAGGTCGTGGCCCTCGGCCAGGGCGGTCATCGCGCCGCACGCGGAGTGGCCGCAGACGACGATGTCCCGCACGCCCAGCGCGGTGACGGCGTACTCGACGCTCGCCGCCACCCCGTCGGCGACGGGGGTGTAGGCGGGCACGAGATTCCCGGCGGTGCGGATGACGAACAGGTCGCCCGGCTCGGTGCCGGTGATCAGCTCGGGCACGACGCGGGCGTCGGAGCAGCCGATGAACAGGGTGTGCGGGCTGTGGTGCGCGGCCAGGCGGGCGAAGAGCTCCGCCTTGGCCGGGAAGACGTCCCGCTGGAAGCGGGCGACGCCCTCGGCGAGGTCCTGCATGGATCACTCCCTCCGGTGGTGAACGGCCTGTGCGGGCTGTGGCCGAACGGATCCGTCTGGTCTCGACCGGCCTGGAATCCACCATGCATGAGCTGCACCTATAGAGTCCAAGAGCTGCTATCGATAGAAGTCAGTGGCGACATCTATAGCCGCACTTATAGTGGTGTCATGGCCGCTGCTCTGGAACTGCGTCATCTGCGCTATCTGCTCGCCGTGGCCGAACACGGCAGCTTCACCCGCGCCGCCGAGGATCTGCACATCTCCCAGCCCACGCTCTCCCAGCAGATCCGGCAATTGGAGCGCACCCTGGGCGTGCAGCTGCTGGACCGTACGGGGCGGACGGTGCGGCTCACCGACGCGGGAACCGTCTACACCGACCACGCCCGGCGCGCCCTGCGCGATCTGGCCGCCGCCGAGCGCGCCGTCCACGACGTCCAGAACCTCTCGCGCGGCCATCTGCGGCTGGGCGTCACCCCCACCTTCATCGCCTACCTCACCGGCCCGCTCACCGCCGAGCTCCACACCCGCCACCCCGGCATCGGCCTGACCCTGGTCGAGACGACGCAGGACCGTATCGAGGCCGCGCTGCTCGCCGACGACCTCGATCTCGGCATCGCCTTCGCGGGGGACCACCTGCCCGGCGTCGCCCCCACCCCGCTGTTCACCGAGACCCTCAGCCTCGTCACCGCCGCCGCCGCGCAGCGCACCCGCACGGCGTCGGAGCCGCTCCCCGTACACGATTTGAGGGGGCGGCAGCTGGCGCTGCTCAGCAGCGACTTCGCCACCCGCGCGCACATCGACGCCTACTTCGCCCGCCATCAGGCCGCCCCGCGCATCACGGTCGAGGCCAACTCCATCCAGGCCCTGACGGAAATCGTCCGGCGCACGGATCTGGCCACCGTCCTGCCCGACGCCATCACCCACGATCACGCCCACCTCTCCCCCGTCCCCCTCGACCCGCCCCTGCCCGCGCGCACCGTGGCCCTGTTGCACCGGCAGGGCGCGTACCGCAGCGCCGCAGCGCGCGCGTTCACCCGGATCACCCGCGATCTCGTACGCGCTCGCGGGTACGCGCCGCCGCCGGGCGGACTCCCGGCCGGCGGCGTCAACGCATCGGACGCCGGCGCGTCAACTGTGGGCTGACGCACCCCCGGACCGGCGCGCGCGGTCCGGCTCAGCTCTCGCGGTCCCCCAGGGCGATCAGCACCCTGCGCAGATCGCCGTTGAGCCGGCGCTGGTCCTCCGTGGACAGCGCGGAGAGCAGGCGCAGTTCGGTCTCGGTCTTGGTGGCGAAGACGTCGCGGGCGCGTTCGGAGCCCTCCTGGGTGAGGCTGACCATGACCGAGCGCCGGTCGTGCGGCGCGAAGTCGCGTACGGCCCACCCCTTGGCCTCCAGCTTCGCCACGCGGTTGGTGACGGCTCCGGAGGTCAGCTGCATGGCGGTGGCCAGTTGACTGGCCGTCAGCTGACGTTCCGGCGCACGGAGGAGGCAGGCCAGCAGCTCCAGCGCCCACAACTCGATGCCGTGCGGGGCGAGTTCCCGTTTGAGATCGGTCTCCAGGCGGTGGGTGAGGCGGCGCAGGCGGTACGCGAGGGCCTTGGCCTCCAGCGCTTCGCTGTCGTGCTGCTGGGTGAGGAAGTCGACCATGCCGTCGACGTAGTCGGCTGCGGGTTCCTGGGGCACGGGCGGCCTTTCGTAGTGAGGTCGGGTGAGTTATCGTAAGGTTCATTATCTTAACGTTCTCCCAATTGGAGGGGCCATGAGAACCGCACGCGAGAACGCCGGCGCCCTGATCACAGCGGCGGGCATCGCTGCCGCCGCTCCGTCCGTCTGGCAGACCATCACCCACATTACGGACGAGACCTACCGCACTCCGGAAGTACGGAACGGCGCGGGCCACGTCCAGTACCACATGGCCCGCGAGGCGCTGATCACCGCCGGGGCCGTGGGCACCGTCGTCATCGGCGTGCTGGCCGGACCGCGCCGCGGGCGCGCGATGTGGCGGGGCATGGCCGCCGCGGCGGCCGGGTTCACGGCCGCCATGTGGTCCGGCGGCCCGACCACCGGCGTCTGGGCGCCGAACCGCGCGGCGCTCGCCATCCACGTCGCCTCCACCACCGGACTGACCGCCGGTGTACTGCTGCTGCGCCCGAAGGGGGAAGGCCGGTGACCGCGGACGTCGTCATCGCCGGGGCCGGCCCGGTCGGGCTGCTGACCGCGGCGCTGCTGGACGCGGCGGGGGTGCGCGTCCAGGTCTTCGAACGCGAGGCCGGGCCCAGCGTGCACTCGAAGGCCACCACGGTGCACCCGCGCACCCTGGAGGTCCTCACCGCGCTGGAGACCGGCGGGCGACGGCTGTCCGACGTCCTCGTCGATCAGGGGCGCCCCCTCCCCCGCGCACACTTCGCGGCGCTGCCCGCGATGCTGGACTACTCGGCTCTGCGGACGCCCTTCCCGTACGTCCTGATGATCCCGCAGGCGCGCACCGAGCGAGCCCTCACCGACTATCTGCACGAGCGCGGCGTCCCCGTGCGCTACCGCCGACCGGTGACCGATGCCGAGCAGGACGCTTCGGGGGTGCGCGTGCACACCGGGGACGACGTGCACGAGGCCCGCTATCTGGTGGGCGCGGACGGCGCGCGCAGCCTGGTCCGCCGCCTGGCGGGCATCGGCTTCCCGGGCACCGCCCCCTCCCTCGTCGGCTTCGCCGCCGATGTGGAGCTCGCCGATCCGCCCGGCGCGCCGTCGCACCGCTGGTTCCGGGACACCGGCAGCCTGAGCATCGTGCCGCTGCCCGACGGCCAGTACCGGATCTTCGGAACCGAACCCGCCGACACGGGGCTCACGTCCGAGGAGGTACGGGCACGACGCGCGCGGCCGCAGTCGCTGGAGTGGCTGCGGGCCACCCTGCGGCGGATCACCGGCTCCGACTGCGGCGTGCGCGGCGCGTCCTGGATCACGAACGCCACGGACAGCACCCGCAACGCCGACCGCTACCGCTCCGGGCGGTTATTGATCGTCGGCGACGCCGCGCACATCCACCTCCCCGCGGGCGGCCAGGGACTCAACGTCGGCCTCCAGGACGCCGCCAACCTCGCCTGGAAACTGGCGGCCGAGCACCACGGATGGGCGGCCGGCCGGCTGACCGACGGCCCGTACGACTACGACAGCGAGCGCCGGCCGATCTCGGCGCGGCTGGCCGCCAACACCCTCGCCCAGGGCGCCTTGATGCACACCTTCACCCCCGGGGGCGAGGCGCTGCGGGCGATGTTCAGCGATCTGATCGCGCAAGGCGGCGATGTGGCGAGCGAGTTGACGGGATGGCTGTCCGGGCTGGACCTGTCCTATCCCGCGCCGGACGGCGCTCATCCCGTGACCGGGACAAGGGCGCCCGATCTCGCTCTCGCCGGTTCGTCCCTGCTGCACGCCTTGCGCCAGGACGCTTTCGTACTGGCCGACTTCACGCCCTCCGGCCGCTTCGCACACCTAGCCTCCCGACGCGTCGACGTACGGGCCGCCCGGCCCGGCTCCGGCCCCGGAGCCTGGTCCGCGGTGGAGGCGGCCCTGATCCGGCCGGACGGCTACGTCGCCGCGGTTTGCGCTTCGGGGTCCGCCGCGGAGTCAGCCGCCGAGTCCTCAGCACCGGACGCCTTCGCGGACGAGGTAGCCCGGTGGACCACGCCCGGAATGAGCGCCGTCAGTTCAGTCCGGTGAGGAACTCGCCGAAGAGCCGGCCCGCGGTCTCCGAGTCGTAGAGGCGCTCGAACTCGGCGCGCGCCAGGCGGCGTCGGAACTCTCCGTGGTAGGAGACGTCCCCCGCGTCGTGCATGAGGTCGGTGAACCACGCGGCGAACGCCTGGTAGTTCCACACGTGCTTCAGACAAGTGGCGGAGTACGACTCCAGCAGGCTCGCGTCCTGTTCCTCGATCTGCCTCACGACGGCCGTGGCGAAGACGTCGGCGTCGTGCAGGGCCAGGTTCATGCCCTTGGCGCTCATGGGCGGCACGATGTGCGCGGCGTCGCCGAGCAGGTACAGGCGGCCGAAGCTCATCGGGTCGTGGACGACGCTGCGCAGCGGCACCAGCGTCTTGCCGGCTATCCGCCCCTTCACGGCGACCGGTTCGCCGAAGCGCGCCTCGATCTCCTCCCAGATACGGTCGTCCGTCCACTCCTCGACGGTGGAGTCCAGGGGGCACTGGAGGTAGAAGCGGCTCGCCCGCGGGCCGCGGGCGAACTGGCCGGCGAACCCCCGGTCGTGGACGGCCATCATGGACTGGTGGTTGGCGGGGGCGTCGGCCAGTACGGTCAGCCAGGCGTACCCGTACTCATGGGCGTGGCGGGTCAGTTCCTCCTCGGGGATGCTCGCCCGGCTGACGCCGCGGTCCCCGTCGCAGCCGGCGATGAAGTCGCAGGTGATGGTGCGGGGCACGCCCGCGCTGTCGCGGTAGCGCACGCGCGGCCGGGGGCCGGTGACGTCTTCCAGCGTCACGTCCCCGGCTTCGAAGCGGAGGTCGCCGCCGTCGCCGACGAACACGTCGATGAGGTTGCGTACGAGCACCTGCTGGGGGCAGAAGCGCCCGTCGACGTGGTCGTCGGTCACGTACCGGAAGGGCCGCGTCTCGCCGTCGATCCGGAAGTTCAGGACCGGCTCGAAGGGGGCTCCGTCGAGGACCCGGTCCGCCAGGCCCCGCTCGCGGAACATGCGCGCCGCCCGGGGGTCGACGACCCCCGCGCGCTGGCGCTGCTCGACATACTCACGGCTGCGCCGCTCCAGTACGACGCAGTCGATCCCGCTGCGCAGGAGGAAGGCGCCGAGCGTGAGACCGGCGACGCCGGAGCCCACGATCACGACAGTGGTGTTCTCGTCCGTCACGGACATGGATGGTGCTCCTCGATGCTGTGGTCAGTGCTATGGGCAGGGCTGCGGTGAGCGCTGCGGCCAGTACTGCGGCCAGTGCGTGATTCCGGGGGCGAGCCGCTCTGCGCGCTCGCGGCCGGACCGCGCGTTCTCGCGTCCGCGCCGTGCGTTTGGCACGCCGGGACGCGGCGACCTACCCTTAAGCGAAGTCGTCACTACGCATCATACGTAGTCCTCACTACGTTTACAAAGGGGGTCCGGTATGCGCCGCGATGGAGCCGCCAACAGGGAGAAGGTCCTGCTGGCCGCCGAGCAGGTGTTCGCCGAGAAGGGGGCCGCCGCCTCCACCGACGAGGTCGCCCAGCGGGCGGGGGTCAGCATCGCCACCGTCTTCCGTAACTTCGCCACCAAGCAGGACCTGATCGAGGCCACCGCATGCCGCTATCTGGAGAAGCTGACGGCCGAGGCGCTGCGGCTCGCCGACAGCCGCGACGCGGGCGCGGCCTTCGCCTCCCTGATGAAGACCCTCGCGGCGGCCGGGCCGGTGAAAATGACCCTGCTGGACCTGCTGCCGCCCCATGACGACGACGGAGAGGGCCTGTCCCAGCCGGTCACCGAGTCCGCCGACGCCTTCCGCGCGGCCCTCGACGGCGCGCTCCGCCGCGCCCAGGCAGCCGGAGCCGCCCGCTCCGACATCACCGCCGCCGATGTCTCCCTCCTCCTCCGGGCCCTCGCCCACGCCACGGATCTCAGCGAGGGCGAGGCGCTCGACCGGGCCGTGGGCATCGTCCTCGACGGCCTCGGCGTGCCGCGCTGACGCAGGGACTCCCGCGATTTCCGGACCCGGCTCAGCGGCGCAGGGCGAGCACCGTGCCCCGCGTGACGGCCTCCTTGAAGCGGGCCGAGGGGCGGCCGGTGAGGACGGCGTCGACGGGGGTGTCGTCGCGACGGGTGAACTGGGTGAGGCCATCGTGGCGGCCGAGGCTGATGTTCTGCCAGACGTAGCGGAGGCGCAGCGGCGCGGGCGTGCGGCCGGTGAGCGAGGCGACGACGCTGCGCGCCGCGTACGCGCCCATCGGCAGCCCCGTCTGACACGACATGCGCGACGCGGCGCCGCCCGGCC
>NZ_JBHVHQ010000387.1:0-7701 GCF_042800135.1 Streptomyces sp. NPDC057654
CAGCTGTCGGCGAGGACGCCGAGGGCGGGCGGGCCGAGCAGCATGCCGCCGTAGCCGAGGGTGGAGGCGGCCGCGACGCCGCTCGGCCCGGCCAGGTCACCGGCGCGTCCGATGGCGACGGGGAAGATGTTGGCGAGGCCGATGCCGGTGACGGCGAAGCCGAGGAGGACCAGCCAGGTGGCGGGGGCGAGCGAGCCGATCAGCATGCCCAGCGCGGCCGTCGAGCCGCCGGCGACCAGGGCTCTGGTCTGGCCGAGCCGTTCGAGGAGCGCGGTGCCGGTCAGCCGCCCGAGAGTCATGGTGGCGGCGAAGACGGAGTACCCGGCGGCCGCGAGGCCCGGCCGGGCGTGCAGGTCCTGCTGGAGGTGGAGCGCGCCCCAGTCGGCGAGCGCCCCCTCTCCGTACGCCGTGCACAGGGCGATGAACCCGAAGACCGCGACGAGGCGGCGCGCACGGCCCGTGAGCCGGGCGGCGGGCGCGGCGGCCTCGGGGCGGGCGTTCTCCGCGCGGGCGACAGGCGTCGCGCCCGCGACAGGAGCCGCATGGGACAGCAGAATCCGCCCTGCGACCGCGGTGAGGACCAGTCCCACCACCGTGAGTACCAGCAGATGCCGGGTGGGGGACAGCTGCCCGGCGACCAGCCCGCCCAGCCCCGCGCCGAGCATCCCGCCGAGGCTGAACGCCGCGTGGAAGCTCGGCATGACGGGCCTGCGCAGGGCCGTGACGAGGTCGACGGCCGCCGCGTTCATCGCGACGTTGATGCCGCCGTAGGCCGCGCCGAAGACGAGCAGGACGAGGCCGAGGGCGAGCGCGGAGTGCGTCAGCGGCGGCAGGGCGATGCTGAGCGAGAGCAGGACGCCGGCGACGACGGTGACCGGGTGGGTCCCGAAGCGGTGGCAGAGCCGGCCGGTCACCATCATGGTGGCGACGGCGCCGGCGGATACGCCGAGCAGGGCCAGCCCGAGATCGCCCGCGGAGGCGCCGGTCTGCTCCTTGATCGCGGGGATGCGGACCACCCAGCCGGCGAAGATGAAGCCGTCGAGGGCGAAGAATACGGTCAGGGCGGTACGGAGGCGGCGAAGGGCGGGGTCGGGCGTCGTGGTGCGCTGGGTCCCCGTTATGGCCGTCCGTATTTTGTTTAGCGTCGGCACAAAGCCAGAATAGGGGCGTGACCCAGAATCGGACAACACGACTGGAGCGGGGCCGCGGCGCCCTCGGCCCGGCGCTGGAGCTCGTACACACCGGACGCGCGCCCACCCGCGCCGTGCTCACCGCCGAACTCGGCGTGACACGGGCGACCGCCGGAGCCGTGGCCGCCGAACTGGAGGCGCTCGGCCTGATCCAGGTCGACTCGCGGCCGGCCGCCGCCGCGGGCTCCCAGGGGCGCCCCTCCCACCGGCTGTCCATCGCGCCCCGCGGCCCCGTCGTCCTCGCCGCCCAGATCCACGCCGACGGCTTCCGCGCCGCCCTCGTCGGGCTCGGCGGCCGGCTGGTCGCGACCGCGCCCGGCTGCATGACCGTGCCCGCCGACCCCGCGCGGGTGCTCGACGCGGTCGTCGAGGCAGGGGCCGGGCTGCTGCGCGACACCGGCCGCCGCTGCCTGGGCGCGGGGCTGGCCGTGCCCTCCGCCGTCGCGGAGCCCGAAGGCACCGCGCTCAACCCCATCCACGTGGCCTGGGCCGCCGGCGCCCCGGTCCGTGAACTCTTCGCCGAAAGCCTCGCCAAGGCGGACATCCCCGGCCCGGGGAACGTCCCCACCGAGGGCTTCACGGGCAACGACGTCAACCTCACGGCCCTCGCCGAACACCGCCACGGCGCGGGCCGCGGCGCCCGGCACCTGCTCTGCGTGGCCACCGGCCACCGGGGCGTCGGCGGCGCGCTCGTACTCGACGGCCGGCTGCACACCGGCAGTTCGGGGCTGGCCCTGGAGGTCGGCCACCTCCCCGTCAACCCCGACGGCCCGGTCTGCCACTGCGGCAGCCGCGGCTGCCTCGACATCGAGACCGACCCGCTCGCCTTCCTCACCGCCGCCGGGCGCGCCCCCGGCCCCGAGGTCTCCCTGCTCCAGCAGTCCCGCGACCTGCTCCGCACGGAATACGGCGACCCGGCCGTACAAGCCGCCGCCGACCTCCTCATCGACCGCCTCGGCCTGGGCCTCGCCGGCCTCGTCAACATCCTCAACCCCGACCGCATCATCCTCGGCGGCCTCCACCGCGAACTCCTGGAGGCCGACCCCGAACGCCTGCGAGCCGTCGTCGCCGACCGCAGCCTGTGGGGCCGCAGCGGAGGAGTACCGATCCTGCCCTGCATCCTCGACCACCACAGCCTGGTGGGCGCGGCGGAACTGGCCTGGCAGCCGGTCCTGGACGACCCGCTGGGGGCACTCGGCTGACGGCGCGCCCGCGCGGCCGCTCTGTACGGCAAGGGGCGGGTGCGTTCCTGCTCCTCCCGGGGGCGCGCCCTCACGTCCGGTTCAGCGGGTTCTCCTTCATGAAGCGGCGCAGTTCCGCCGTGAGGGCGACGGGGTTGTCCAGTTGGACCAGCGTCCGCGCGTCGGGGATCTGCGTATACCGCCCTCGCGGCAGCAGCGCGGCGAGCCGCCGCCCGGTCGCGGGCGGCATCATGCGGTCCTCCGCACCCCAGGCGACGAGCGCGGGCCGGTCGAATTTCCGCAGGTTCGCCGCGGCGTCGAGGTACGTGCTCGGCGCGGCGCTGCGGCAGAACTTGGCGAAGTCGCGGCGGATTTCGCGGTTGGTGAGCAGCGGCCGGTACCAGCGGCGCACCGACGCGTACGGGATCGGCCGCTTCGCCATCCCGCCCAGCGAGCTCTGCATACGCACCAGAAACGGCACGCGGAAGGATTGCAGCAGCAGGAAGAGGCCGCCGGGGACGCTCGCGGCCCCCTTGAGGAGCTTGCCCTGGACGCCGGGCGGGTAGTTCTCCAGCGCCTCGCACGAGGTGAGTACGAGCCGGCCGACGCGTTCGTCGCGGACGCCCACCAGGAGTTGGGCCGTTCCCGCGTCGTTCTGGACGAGTGTGACGTCACGCAGGTCGAGGCGTTCCAGGAACTCCGCCAGCACCAGCGCGACCCCGGACGCCGACAGGTCCGCGTCCGGCCGCATCGGCCGGCGATGGCTGCCGATCGGCAGTACGGGCACCACGACGCGGTACTCGTCCCGGAGCTCCTCCACCACTGGGTCCCACACCGACTCGTCGAATCCGAGCCCATGGGCGAGCACTACGACCTCGCCGCCGCCTCCCGTATCCGTGTAGTCGATGATTCCGGCGCGCAGTTCGACTTCGGGCATGGACGCCGCCTCTCCCTGGATGGACCGGTCCAGAGCGACGGTACCGATCGTGAGGACCACGGGCGTAGAAGCCCGAACCCCCGACGAACCGTCGCCTGTCGCGGCGTACGGGCGGACAGCCCGCGTACTCCCCGCGCGGTACGTCAAGTGCCGCTTGCCGTACGACGACCCGCGAGGCCGCGGGGGCCAGGCTCGGTGGTGACGGGAGAAGTGCAGGAAGCACGGGGAAACCGTCATCACCGAGGAGCTGAACTCTCATGAACACCCTTGCCCAGAGCTGGTCCGACGGCGGGCCCGGACCGTGGATTCTGTTCTTCCCGCTGGTGTGGGCGCTGGTCGTCGTCGGCGTCGTCACGCTGCTGCGCCGCACGGTGTGGCGCGGGCGGGGCGGCGCGCGGCAGGTGGGCGCGGCGTATACGGAGAAGTCCCCGATCGCCGTGCTCGGCCGTCGCTTCGCGGCCGGGGAGATCGACGAGGAGGAGTACTGGCAGCGCGTCTCCGTCCTTGAGGAGCACTTCGGCGGCGGCGCCAAGGAACGCGCCTCTTGAGGGCAGATGCGGTGGAAGGCGGGAGGCGGACAGTGGCCGCGGCCCGCTGCGACCGCGACACGCACGCCCGTCCCTACGAGTCCCGGGTGCTGGTGCCGCCCACGGGGGTGGCGGCATCAGCACGCAGGGCAGGGCAGGACGGTGCGCCGGTGGTCGGCCCACCAGTCGCCTCAGCCCAGGACCGCCGACCGTGCCGGCGCGTGATCGCGTAGCCCGCCGCCCGTCCGGCGCGACGGGGGCGGCTGTTCGAACGAGACGGTGGTCTCGGGCGCGCACAGCGGAGGCGGAGGTTCGACGGCGGCGGTGGGCGGCAGGGGGAGCGTGAACCATACGGCCTTTCCGCCGCCGCCCTCGCGGGGCCGGATGCCCCAGCTCTCGCTGACCGCGGCGATCAGGGCGAGCCCCCGCCCGTGGGTGCTGCACTCGTCGGTGTCGGCGAGGCTCGGCAGCCGGGGGTCGTGGTCCTGCACCGAGACCGTGAGCCGGTCGAGCAGCAGGACGATCTCCACCGTGCACTGCTTGTCGGGTTCCGCGTGTCGGTGCACATTCGTCAGCAGCTCGGTGACTCCGAGCGCCGCGGGATCGATGAGGGGATCGAGATGCCAGTACCGCAATTGCGCGGATACGATTCTGCGGACCTGTCCGATCCGTGACGGCAGGGCCTGAAGCTCCACCGTGCAATGCCTGCTCGGCCGGCTGATCACGGCTGCGACTCCCTGAAGAAGTAGGGCTAGCCTGATACAGATGCGGGTACAAACGCGGGCTGAGTACGGTTCCTGCAGTGTGGTGGCTGCCGAGCCGACCGGCGGAGGGGCTGGGTCTCAGCGTTACCACCGGTGAACCCTCGGTGATGATGGTACGAGTCAAGAGTCGACCAGGAGCGGCACACGCGCAACTTGTGCCGCTTTGTTCTTGTGCCTCTCCCTCGGGCTCTCTGCCTGTCTGGGATTCTCGGGACTCTCCGGGCCTGTCGGGGCCTCTGCGCTCTTCCGTCAGCCCTTGGTCTCCCCGGGCCCTCGGGGCTCCCGGGCGTGCGCCGTGCGCACCGCGTCCAGGAAGCGGCGGGCCGCGCCCGTCTCCGGTGCGCCGGCGGCCTCCCGCTCGTCCAGGGTGAGCAGATAGCGGGTCCCGTTCACCGTGGCGCGGGCGCGGCCGCGGGCCGCGAACCAGGGCCTGCCGGCCTGTACGGAGTCCACGGGCGCGCTGTCGATCTCCCGGCCGTAGCTGGTGAGCAGTTCCAGCCTGCCGTTCTTGATCTTTATCTGCCCGGCGCGGGTGAGGGAGCGGAGGGACCGCTCGATCCGCACCCCTGTCGCATTGAACTCGGACGCCGCGAACTCCGGCTCCGCCACGGTGCCCCACCTCCCCGGTCGAAAGCCGAACCAACCGCCTGCCCGCAGTCTGCCTGCGAGACGGCTCGTGCACCAGTGCCCATTTATGATCGAAACGTCCGAGAGCTCCCGATGAGCCCGGAAGTCATCGTGAGGAGCGACGTGAACAGCACAGTGCGACCGGGGGCGACGGACGTGGCGGAACCGGCCCGAGGAGGTTCCGCGGCCCTCGCGCCCGCCACCCCCACGCTCGACGTGGACCGTACCGATTCCGGCTACCGGAGCTGGCTCAAGGAGGCCGTCCGCAAGGTCCAGGCCGACGCCAACCGCTCCGCCGACACCCACCTCCTGCGCTTCCCGCTGCCCGAGGAGTGGGGGATCGACCTCTACCTCAAGGACGAGTCCACCCACCCCACCGGCAGCCTCAAGCACCGCCTCGCCCGCTCGCTCTTCCTGTACGGGCTGTGCAACGGCTGGATCCGGCCCGACCGGCCCGTCATCGAGGCGTCCAGCGGCTCCACCGCCGTCTCCGAGGCGTACTTCGCCAACCTCGTGGGCGTGCCGTTCATCGCCGTGATGCCCCGCACCACCAGCGCGGAGAAGTGCCGGCTGATCGAGTTCCACGGCGGGCAATGCCACTTCGTGGACGACCCCCGGACGATGTACCAGGAGGCGGCCGCCCTCGCCGAGCGGTCCGGCGGCCACTACATGGACCAGTTCACCTATGCCGAGCGGGCCACCGACTGGCGCGGCAACAACAACATCGCCGAATCCGTCTACAGCCAGCTGCGGCTGGAGCGGCACCCCGAGCCCGCCTGGATCGTCGCCACGGCCGGCACCGGCGGCACCTCCGCGACGATCGCCCGCTACGTCCACTACATGCAGCACGACACCCGCGTCTGCGTCGCCGACCCCGAGAACTCCTGCTTCTTCGAGGGCTGGCGGGACCACGACGCCGACGCGAGCAGCGACCGCGGCTCCCGCATCGAGGGCATCGGCCGCCCCCGCATGGAGCCGAGCTTCGTGCCCGGAGCCATCGACCGCATGATGAAGGTCCCCGACGCCGCGAGCGTCGCGGCCGTACGGGCTTTGGAACGGGCGATCGGCCGCAAGGCGGGCGGGTCCACGGGGACCGGGCTGTGGAGCGCCCTGAAGATCATCGCAGAGATGGTCGCCGAGGGGAGCACCGGGAGCGTCGTCACGCTCCTCTGCGACCCGGGCGACCGCTACCTCGACAAGTACTACTCGGACGCGTGGCTGGAGGAACAGGGCCTGGACATGGCCCCGTACGCCGAGACCATCGCGTCCTTCCTGGCGACCGGCCGCTGGCCCGAGTAGCCCCGAGCCTCCGCCGGGGCCGTATCGGGCCCGGCGGGTGAGCTCATACGGCCGCCAGCCGCCGGTCCAGTGCGCGTACGGCGTCCCGGAACGCGCGCCCGAACCCCGGCCGGGCCAGCCGCAGCGCGCCCCGCACCGGGGCCGCCGCGTCGACGGCGAACGTCCACCGCACGCGGGTGCCGGCGCCGTCCCCGGCGCCGATCGGGGCGAGCCGCCACTCCTCCAGGAGGGCGCGGACGCCGGGGACGTTCACCTCGTCGACGCGGTAGGCGTACCGCTCGGGCGCCTCCGCGGCCATGATCGCCTCGACGAAGCGGACCCCGCCGACCAGCCGGACCTCCCGGCCCCGCGCGCCGTCGACCGGTCGGGCCAGGGTGACCGCCCGGTACCACGTCGGCCACTCCGTGACCTCCTCGGCCAGCGCCCGGTAGACCGTCTCCGGGCGGGCCGCGGCGTCGGCGGTGAAGACCAGGCGCAGCGGCGCGGTCTCGGCGAAGTCGAGCCCGACAGGACGGAGTCGGCGCACCATGGGACGTACCCCCAGGGGATCGGCAACGTGACCGGGCGCGCACACCATAGCTGTCGGACCGTCAGATGTCTGCGCCGCCTCGATGTCCCGGGCACCTCAATGCCCGGGGCTCCTCGATGCCCGGAGCGCCTCAACGCCCGCGCTGCCGCAAGAGCCTGAGCCGCATCGAGCGCCTGCGCTCCCTCAAGCCCCCACCCTCGGTCGCCTCAGGCGTCCGTCTCGCCCTCCGGGCCGCCCACCACCACCAGCTCCGACAGGTGCTCGGCGATCTCCGAACGGGCCGGCTCCGGCAGTCCCGCGTCCGTCACCAGCGCGTCCACGTCCTCCAGGGCGGCGAACGAACTCAGGCCGACCATCCCCCACTTGGTGTGGTCCGCCACGACCACCACCCGCCGCGCGGACCGCACGAAGTGCCGGTTGGTCTCGGCCTCCGCCAGGTTCGGCGTGGAGAGCCCGGCCCGCACCGATATGCCGTGCACGCCCAGGAAGAGCACGTCGAAGTGGAGGGAGCGGATCGCGGCGTCCGCCACCGGCCCCACCAGCGTGTCCGACGGCGTACGGACGCCGCCCGTCAGCACCACCGTCGCGGCGCCGGGGCGGGGCCCCGCGCCGCCGCTCGCCGCCGCCCGCTGCGCGTTGTAGAACAC
>NZ_JBHVHQ010000388.1:0-7695 GCF_042800135.1 Streptomyces sp. NPDC057654
GTCCCGGCCCGGCCGGGTGGTGCGGCAGTGGTTCTGTGGGTTCTCCTCCGCGAGCCTCTTAAGACGGCCTCGGTTTTCAAACGTCTACGTCAGTGAATGTCTTGAGCGTCCTCAGACGGCTTCGGTGAGGCCGAGCGCCTCGGCGTGCACGGTCAGCCGCTCGGCGGCCAGCGCCTCCGCCTCGTCGGCGCGGGAGGTGGCGACGACCAGGGCCTGCCCGGCGAGCATGTGCGCCCGCTGGTGCAGCGCGGCTGTGCGGGCCGCGGGGCCGGGCGTGCCGCCGGCCGTCGGTGCGGCGCGCAGCGGGGCGTGCCCGCCGCGCAGCCGGGCCGCGGCGCCGGCGATGCGGCGGGCCGCGTCGTCCAGTTCGGCGGCCGCGGGCCCCTGGGACTCCGCCCGCAGTTCGTCGGTCACGGTCAGCAGGGCGGTGAGGTGTCCCGCGAGCCGGATGTCCAGCTCCTCCTCGCGGGAGCGGTGGGGGCCACGGCCGCGTGCGTCGGCGGGCTCGGCCATGGAGTGGACCGACTTGGTGCGGATCGGTTCGTACATGGGATGGCCTCCTCGCAAGGTTCAGGAGACCATCCTAACTTAGACCGAGTCTAAAGTTGACCCGCTTACACGGATGGCTGCGTCAGGCAGGGTCGGCAGGGTCAGGGCTGGCCGTACCCGTCCAGGAACTCCCCGATCCGCGTCACCGCGTCCGCCAGGTCCTCCTTGGCGGGCAGCGTCACCAGCCGGAAGTGGTCCGGCTCCGGCCAGTTGAACCCGGTGCCGTGCACGATCATGATCTTCTCGGCCCGCAGCAGGTCCAGGACCATCTGCCGGTCGTCCTTGATCTTGTAGACCTTGGGGTCGAGCCGGGGGAACGCGTACAGCGCGCCCTTCGGCTTCACACACGTCACACCCGGGATCTGGGTCAGCAGCTCGTACGCGGTGTCGCGCTGCTCCAGCAGCCGCCCGCCCGGCTGCACCAGTTCGTTGATCGACTGCCGCCCGTTGAGCGCGGTCGCCACCGCGTGCTGTACGGGCATATTGGCGCACAGCCGCATATTGGCCAGGATCGTCAGGCCCTCGATATAGCTGGACGCGTGCGCCTTCGGGCCGCAGACGGCCATCCAGCCCGCGCGGTACCCGGCGACCCGGTAGTTCTTCGACAGCCCGTTGAAGGTGAGGGTCAGCAGGTCCGGGGCGATGGCGGCGGTCGGGGTGTGCGTGACGCCGTCGTAGATGATCCGGTCGTAGATCTCGTCGGAGCAGACGATCAGGTTGTGGCGGCGGGCGATCTCGGTGATGCCGCGCAGCAGCTCGTCGTCGTAGACCGCGCCCGTCGGGTTGTTCGGGTTGATGACGACGATGGCCTTGGTGCGGTCGGTGACCTTGCGCTCGATGTCCGCGAGGTCCGGCATCCAGTCCGCCTGCTCGTCGCAGCGGTAGTGCACGGCCGTGCCGCCCGCCAGCGAGACCGACGCCGTCCACAGCGGATAGTCGGGCGCCGGCACCAGCACCTCGTCGCCGTCGTCCAGCAGCGCCTGCATCGACATCTGGATCAGCTCGGAGACGCCGTTGCCGAGGTAGACGTCGTCGACGGACAGCTCGATGCCCTTGGTCTGGTAGTGCTGCATCACCGCGCGGCGCGCGGACAGCAGCCCCTTCGCGTCCCCGTAGCCGTGCGCGTCGCCGAGGGAGCGGAGCATGTCCTCCAGGATCTCGGGCGGGCACTCGAAGCCGAAGACCGCCGGGTTGCCGGTGTTGAGCTTGAGGATGCGGTGTCCTGCCGCCTCCAGCCGCATTGCCTCCTCAAGGACCGGACCACGGATCTCGTAGCAGACATTGGCGAGTTTCGTTGACTGGATCACCTGCATGTCGGCCACCATACGGCCGGGTCACGGGGACCGCCGCTCGTTTTACCGGTGAGTAGGACCACGGGGGCCGGGGCCCCCGCGGCCTCCTCAGGCGGTCGGCGCGCGCCGGACCGTACGGCCCGCCAGCACGTCCGTACGGCGCCCGTCTTCCATCACAAAGCGCCCATCAATCAACACATACGGAATACCGGTCGGAAGGCTCTTTGGGGCTTCGAAAGTGGAGCCGGCGGCGACCTCGGCCGGATCGAAGAGAACGAGATCGGCGCGGTATCCGGTCCGTACCAACCCCCGGTCGGACAGCCTCAGCCGGGCCGCGGGACGCGACGTGAGATGCGCCACGCACTCCTCCAAAGAGAGCACACCCAGCTCGCGCACGTACCGGCCGAGGTACTGCGGGAACGTCCCGTACGCGCGCGGGTGCGGCTTGGCGCCCTGGAGGATGCCGTCGCTGCCGCCCGTGTGCACCCGGTGCCGCATGATCTGCCGCACGTTCTCCTCGTGGCCCACGTGCTGGAGGATCGTCGACCCGAGCCGGTCCTCGATCAGCAGCCGCCGCGCGGTCGCCCACGGCTGCTCGCCGTTCTCGGCGGCGCTGCGCGCCACGGTCTTCCCCACGAACCGCCCCAGTGCCGGGTCGGAGACCCCGGAGATCTCGATGGTGTCCCACTCGATCGGCACGCCGTGGCAGCCGTCCGCGCCCTCGACCTCCATGGCGAGCCGGATCCGCTCCGCCGCCGCCCCGTCCCGCAGCCGCGCCAGGATCGCCTCCGGGCCGCCCTCGCTCGCCCAGCTCGGCAGCATCGCGACGAGCGTGGTGCAGCCGGGGGTGTACGGATAGGTGTCGAGCGAGATGTCCGCGCCGCCCGCCAGCGCCGCGTCCAGCAGCGCCAGCAGCTCGGGGGCGCGCCCCTCGTTCACGCCGAAGTTCATGGTGGCGTGGGCCAGGTGCAGGGGGCAGCGGGCCTCGCGGGTGAGGTCCACCATCTCCTCGTACGCCCGCAGCGCCCCGGCCCCGTACGAGCGGTGGTGCGGGCAGTAGTAGCCACCGTGCTCGCCCACCACCCGGCACAGCTCGGTCAGCTCGGCGTCCGAGGCGTACATGCCCGGCGTGTACGTCAGCCCGGACGACATCCCGACCGCGCCCTGCGCCATGCCCTCGGCGACCAGCTCCTTCATCCGCTCCGTCTCGGCGGGCGTGGCGGGCCGGTCGTCCCAGCCCACGGCGAGCATCCGCACCGTGCCCTGCGGGATCAGATACGCGGCGTTCACGGCGATGCCGTCGCCGCCGAAGCCGTGGTCGAGGCGGTCCAGGTACTCGCCGACGCTCCGCCAGGAGAAGTCGATATCGGAGCCGTCGCCGTTCCACCCGGTGATCTGCGCGCGGACCTCGGCGAGGGTGCGGTCGTCCACCGGGGCGTACGACAGCCCGTCCTGGCCGATCACTTCGAGGGTGACGCCCTGCGCGGCCTTCGCCTCGTGCCGCGGGTCGCGCAGCAGCGCGAGGTCGCTGTGCGCGTGCATGTCGATGAAGCCGGGGGACAGCGCCAGGCCGCCCGCGTCCAGGACGCGCCGTGCGGTGGGCCGGTCGCCCCCGCCCTCGCGCACGACGGCGGCGATCCGGCCGCCGTCCACGGCCACGTCCGCCCGGTAGGAGGCGCTGCCGGAACCGTCGACGACCCGGACGTCGCGGATGACCAAGTCCATGGCCGTTCCTCTCAGAAGAAGGTGCGGACTTATCGGAAGAAGGTGCGGATGTATCAGAAGAAGGTGCGGATGTAGTCGACGACCGTGCCGTCCGCCTCGACCAGCGGGATCATCTGCCACTTGTCGAAGGACGTGCAGGGGTGCGACAGGCCCATGCCGATCCAGTCGCCCACCTCCAGCTCCACGCCGTCCGCCACGGTCAGCCAGCCGTGCTGGTCGGAGAGGGCGGTGACCTCGATGCCGGTCGCGGGCCGCTGCGAGCCGTCCCGCGCGGACCGTACGACCTGCGGCTCGGGCAGGTCGAGGTCGTACGCGGCGTCCCGCTTGCCCGCGTTGACGAACGCCTGGCCGGGCTCGGGGCGCGAGACGACCTGCGCCCACAGGCGGAAACCAGGGTGTAGCGCGCCCTCTTCGGGCACCCGGTTGAAGGGCGTGACCTTGCGGTAGCGGCCGTCGTCGTGGGAGATGTACGCGCCGGAGCGCAGCACCTTGAGCGCGGGCGCGGACAGCTCCGGCAGCTCGGCGAAGACGTCGGCGACCGCGTCGAACCACGCGCTGCCGCCCGCGCTCACCACGATCTCGTCCAGCCCGGCGAAGCGGCCCGCCTTGTCGAAGTCGACGGCCAGCGCGGTGAGGCGGCGCAGCCATGCCCGTACGGTCTCGCCGTCGGCGGCGGGGACCTCGCCCTCGTAACCGGCGACGCCCGCCAGGCGCAGCGTTCCGGTGGCTGCGACCGCGTCGGCGATCGCGGCGCACTCGGCCTCGGTGCGGACTCCGGTGCGCGCGCCGTCGCCCGCGCCCAGCTCGACGACGACGTCGAGGCGGCGGGCGGCGCCCGCCTCGCTCAGCGCCCGGTCCATCAGCTCGACGCCGCGCAGCGAGTCGACGTAGCAGAGGAAGCGGAAGTCGGGGTCGGCGTCGAGCTCGGCGGCGAGCCAGCGCAGCGCGGCGGCGTCCACCAGCTCGTTGGCGAGGAAGATCCGCCGCATGCCGAAGGCGCGGCAGACGCGGATCTGGGCGGGCACGGCGACGGTGATGCCCCACGCGCCGTGCGCGAGCTGGCGCTCGAAGAGCTGGGGGGCCATCGAGGTCTTGCCGTGCGGGGCGAAGACCAGGCCGTGCCGCTCGGAGTAGCGCTCCATCAGGGCGAGGTTGTGCTCCACGGCCTCGGCGGAGAGGGCCAGCACGGGGGTGGTGAACCCGCCGTCGAACAGCGACCGGCGCTCGGCGGCGAGGGCCTCGACGGTGCTGCCCTCGGCGTCCGGAGGCAGGGCCTTGAAGCGGTGGTCGACGCGGTCCTGGGCCAGGCGAGCGGCGGCGTTGCCGGCGGCCATGGAGCCTCCCGTGGAAAGTCATGTTGCATGGTGTGCAACAGCCATTGCGTATAACGCTTACTGCTGTCTAACATCCCGGCAAGCACGAGGTCAACGGTGCGCCTCACGCCAACAGCGCGCACCACGCACCCGACCCCGGCCCGCAGGCCCGCCGGACCGCCCGCTGGATCAGCCGCCACAGGACCCGAGGAGCGAGACAGATCGTGACCGCAGCCCCGAGCAGTCCGGACGCCGACGTCGTATGCCTCGGCGAATCCATGGTCACCTTCCGTCCCGCGATACCGGGCCCCCTCGCGGACGTGCCCTCCTTCGAACGCGGCATCGGCGGTGCCGAGTCCAACGTCGCCTGCTCCCTCGCCCGCACCGGCCATACCGCCCGCTGGATCAGCCGCGTCGGCACCGACGGCTTCGGAGAACACCTCGTCACCGCCATCGCCGCCACGGGCGTCGACACCGCCTCCGTTCAGCATGACCCGCACCGCCCCACCGGAATCTACTTCCGCACGGCCGGTGAGCGGGCCGTATCGGCGGACCCGGCCACACCAGACCGGGCCGCCGCACCGGATCCGGCCGCGACGGCGGACCCCGACGCACCCGAGACCGCCGAACCGGTCTCCGAAGTCGTCTACTACCGCGCCGGCTCCGCCGCCTCGGCCATGTCCCCCGACCTCATCACCCGCGAACAGGCCTGGTCCGGCCGCGTCCTGCACCTCACCGGCATCACCGCCGCCCTCTCCGACGACTGCCGCGCCCTGCTCCGTACCCTCACCGCCCGCGCCCCCGGCCGCCCCCTCGTCTCCTTCGACGTCAACTACCGCGTCGGCCTGTGGCACGGCGCCGCCGAAGGCCCCGCCGTCCTGCTCGACCTCGCGCGCGGCTGCGACCTCGTCTTCGTCGGCGAGGACGAGGCGGAGGCGGCCTGGGGGCTGCACGGCGCCGATGCCGTCCGGGCCGCGCTGCCCGAACCGGAGATCCTCGTCGTCAAGCAGGGGGCCGCGGGAGCCACCGCGTACGCCCGTACCGCCTCCGGCGCCTCCTCCGATGATTCCGCCGACTCCGTCGTCTTCGTCCCCGCCCTCGCCGTCGACGTCGTCGCCTCCGTCGGCGCGGGCGACGCCTTCGCCGCCGGCTTCCTCTCCGGGACCCTGCGCGGACTGCCCCTCGCCGAGCGGCTGCGGCACGGGCACCTGATGGCCGCCGCCGCCCTCACCGTCCCCGGCGACCTCGCCGCACCGCCCGCCCGCCGCCTCGCCGACCGGCTGGCCGCGCTCGACCCCGACGCCTGGGGGAGACTGCGACTCGGCCCCGGCTGGGCGAGTCAGCCCGCGGCGGCCGAGGCCGAGACCGTACGGGTGGAGGAGCGCACCGCATGAACGACCACACGACCAGGCACATCCAAAGAGCACGCACGGACCGGAGCCCTGCCCTCCGCGACCGCGCCGACCGGCCCCGGCGCGGCGCCCTGGGGGCGACATGAGCCAGACCGTCGACCGCGCCCTGTCCATCCTGCCGCTGCTGGCCGAGGGCCCCGCCAACCTCGAACAGGTCGCGAGCCGCCTCGGCGTCCACAAGTCCACCGCGCTGCGGCTGCTGCGCACCCTGCACGAACACGGCATCGTCTACCGCCAGCAGGATCAGCGCTACCGCCTCGGCGCCCGGCTCTTCGCCCTCGCCCAGGAAGCCGTCGAGAACCTCGACGTACGCGAGATCGCCCACTCCCACCTCGCCGAGCTCAACGAGAGGTGCGGGCACACCGTCCACCTCGCCGTGTACGAGGAGAACGAGGTCCTCTACATCGACAAGGTCGAGAGCCGCTACCCGGTGCGGATGTACTCGCGCATCGGCAAGCCCGTGGCGATCACCGTGGCCGCCGTCGCCAAGCTGCTCCTCGCCGACCTCCCCGAGCCCGAGCGGCGCGCCGTCGCCGAACGGCTCGACTACCCCATGTACACGTCCCGTTCGACGCCCAACGCCGCCGCCTTCCTCAAGGAGCTGGCGGCCGTGCGCGAACAGGGCTGGGCCACCGACCTCGGCGGCCACGAGGAGTCCATCAACTGCATCGGCGCGCCCATCCGGGGCGCGGACGGACGGGCCGTCGCCGCGTGCTCGGTCTCCGCCCCGAACGTCGTCGTCACCGCCGACGAACTCCTCACCCTGCTCCCGCTGCTGCGCCGCACCGCCGACGCCATCAGCGCCGAGTACTCGGGCACGACCCGCACCCCCGACAAGCCCCAGGCCCCCGACAAGACCCGGGCCCCCGGAAGAAACCGCGAGAAGGAAGTCCGACCATGAGCGACAAGACCGCCATCACCCCGGCCACCCACACCACCCCGCCGGCCAAGTTCTCGCACGGCGTGCGCAAGGGGAACATCCTCCAGGTCGCCGGCCAGGTCGGGTTCAAGCCCGCCGTCGAGGGCGAGGCCCCCACCCCGGCCGGCCCGACCCTGCGCGAGCAGACCCTCCAGACCTTCGCCAACGTCAAGGCGATCCTCGAAGAGGGCGGCGCGAGCTGGGACGACGTCATGATGATGCGCGTCTACCTCACCGACGTCTCGCACTTCGCCGAGATGAACGAGATCTACAACGCCTACTTCGAGGCCGAGGGCCTCAAGGAGGCGCCGGCCGCCCGTACGACGGTGTACGTGGGCCTGCCCCCCGGCCTCCTCATCGAGATCGACGCGCTCGCCGTCCTCGGCTGACGCCGACCCCGAACGGCCCGGCCATCGCCGCGTTACCGCTTCACCGACCGTGTCCCGGCACGGCGCCCCGCACCGGCGGGGCGCCGTGCCGCGATC
>NZ_JBHVHQ010000389.1:0-7692 GCF_042800135.1 Streptomyces sp. NPDC057654
GACTGGTGAAGGGCCGCCGTCCTGCGTACGGGATCAGGAGTTGTACGTACTCTGCGCCCGCTCCAGACCGTCCACGACCAACGACTCGACCGCGTCCGCCGCCCGGTCCACGAAATAGTCCAGCTCCTTGCGCTCCGCCGAGGAAAAATCCTTCAACACGAAATCCGCCACCTGCATACGGCCCGGCGGACGCCCGATACCGAACCGCACCCGGTGATAATCCGGACCCATCGACTTCGTCATCGACTTCAACCCGTTGTGCCCGTTGTCACCGCCGCCCAGCTTCAGCCGCAACGTCCCGTAATCGATGTCCAACTCGTCATGAACCGCGACGATCCGCTCCACCGGCACCTTGTAGAAATCCCGCAGCGCGGTCACCGGACCACCCGACAGATTCATGAACGACATCGGCTTCGCGACCACCACCCGGCGGCTCGACAAGCCCGGCGCCCCGATCCGCCCCTCCACGACCTGCGCCCGCGCCTTGTGCGCCTTGAACTTCGACCCCATCCGCCCCGCGAGCAGATCGGCGACCATGAAGCCCACATTGTGGCGGTTGGCCGCGTACTCCTGGCCGGGATTGCCCAGCCCCACGATCAGCCAGGGCCCCGCTGCATCCGTCATCTGCATGTCTCCTTGAAGCCACTCAGCCGCCGTCCCGACGCCTGCGGCGTGGAACGGCGGCTGGAGAAGAGGTTACCGGTGCGGGAAACGCCCGGAAGCGCCCCGCACAGGGGAACCGCTCATGCCTCGGCGCCCTCGGCGTCCTCGCCCGACTCCTCGGCGGCCTCGGCCTGCGCCGCGACGACCTGGAGCACCACGGCGTCCTCCTCGACGGCCAGCGTGCTGCCGGCCGGCAGGGTGATGTCCTTGGCGAGCACCGAGTGACCGGCGTCCAGACCCGCGACGGAGACCGTGACCGACTCCGGGATGTGCGTGGCCTCGGCCTCGACCGGCAGCGTGTTGAGAATGTGCTCCAGCAGGTTGCCGCCCGGGGCCAGCTCGCCCTCGGTGTGGATCGGGATCTCGACGGTGACCTTCTCGCCCTTCTTCACCGACAGGTAGTCCACGTGGACCAGGAAGCCGCGAATGGCCTCACGCTGCACGGCCTTCGGGATGACGAGCTCGCTCTTGCCGTCGATGTCCAGGTTCAGCAGGGCGTTCGGGGTCTTCAGCGCCATCATCAGGGCGTGGCTGTCGATCGCGACGTGCTTCGGGTCACCGCCGTGACCGTAGATGACGCCGGGAACCTTGTCCTCGCGGCGCACGCGGCGGGCGGCGCCCTTGCCGAACTCGGTACGGACCTCGGCGGTGAGCTTGACCTCAGCCATGGTGACTCCTCGTAGTAGACGTATCCAGCGGGCGTCACCCGGCCCACGACAGACCTGCTACGAAGAGCGCGTCGATAACGGACCGCCGCACCACACGGATGCGGCCTCCCTCGCCGAGCAACCCTGTGAGTCTACCCGGCGGGGGAGGCCGCCCAGAAATCGATCAAGCGATACGGTCGCGCGCCCGATCAGCTCGGGCCCGCCGCCACCGTCAGGCCGTCACCGTCAGACCTACGCCGTCAGACCTACGCCGTCAGGCCTGCTCCTCGAAGAGGCTCGTCACCGAACCGTCCTCGAACACCTCACGCACGGCCCGCGCGATCGTCGGCGCCATCGACAGCACCGTGATCTTGTCGAGCTCCAGCTCACTCGGGGTGGGCAGGGTGTTCGTGAAGACGAACTCGCTCACCTTCGAGTTCTTCAGCCGGTCCGCCGCCGGACCCGACAGCACACCGTGCGTAGCCGTCACGATGACGTCCTCCGCACCATTCGCGAACAGCGCGTCCGCCGCCGCACAGATCGTGCCACCCGTATCGATCATGTCGTCGACCAGGACGCACACCCGGCCCTTCACATCACCGACGACCTCGTGCACCGTGACCTGATTGGCCACGTCCTTGTCCCGACGCTTGTGCACGATCGCCAGCGGCGCGCCCAGCCGGTCGCACCAGCGGTCCGCGACGCGCACGCGCCCCGCGTCCGGCGAGACGATCGTCAGCTTCGAACGGTCGACCTTCGCGCCCACATAGTCCGCGAGGACCGGCAGCGCGAACAGATGGTCCACCGGACCGTCGAAGAAGCCCACGATCTGGTCCGTGTGCAGGTCGACCGTCACGATGCGGTCCGCGCCCGCCGTCTTCAGCAGATCGGCGATCAGCCGCGCCGAGATCGGCTCGCGACCGCGGTGCTTCTTGTCCTGCCGGGCATAGCCGTAGAACGGCAGGATCACGGTGATGCTCTCGGCGGAGGCCCGCTTCAGAGCGTCGACCATGATCAACTGCTCCATGATCCACTTATTGATGGGAGCCGTATGGCTCTGCATCACAAAACAATCAGCGCCACGCGCCGACTCCTGGAAACGGACGTAGATCTCGCCATTGGCGAAGTCGAACGCCTTGGACGGGACCAGGTGCGCCCCAAGCTGATGAGCGACCTCCTCCGCAAGCTCGGGGTGGGCGCGGCCGGAGAAGAGCATCAGCTTCTTCTCGCCGGTCGTCTTGATCCCGGTCACAGCACGGTCTCCTTGCCAGCTCAATGGAATGGGCTCAATGGAATGGTGGGCACTTTGTGCGCGCCTATCACGGTACGCCCCCAACGGCGCACCCCTTCGCGGTCACTGCTCGGCGTCAGGCTCCGCACCAGCGGCGGAAGCAGCCTGCGCGGCGGCGCTCCCCGGGCGCTTACGAGCCACCCAACCCTCGATATTCCTTTGCTGGCCACGGGCCACCGCCAGCGAACCCGGCGGCACATCCTTCGTAATCACGGAGCCCGCCGCCGTGTAAGCGCCGTCCCCGATCGTGACAGGCGCCACAAACATGTTGTCCGAACCGGTACGGCAATGAGCCCCCACCGTGGTGTGGTGCTTCGCCTGACCGTCGTAATTCACAAACACGCTCGCCGCACCGATATTGGTGAACTCACCGATCGTCGCGTCCCCCACATACGAGAGATGCGGCACCTTCGTACCCTCGCCGATCACGGCGTTCTTCATCTCCACATACGTGCCGGCCTTCGACTTCACACCCAGCCGCGTACCCGGCCGCAGATACGCGTACGGACCCACACTCGCCCCCGCACCGATCTCCGCACCGTCCGAGACCGTATTCGTGACCACCGCGCCCGCACCCACCGACGTGTCCTTCAGCCGAGCATTCGGCCCCACCTCGCAACCGGCCGCCAACCGCGTCGAACCCAGCAGCTGCGAACCCGGATGCACCAACGCGTCCGGCTCGAACTCCACCGACACATCCACCCACGTGGTCGCCGGATCCACGACCGTCACACCGGCCATCATCGCCTCGTTCAACAGCCGCTCATTGAGCAGCCGACGCGCCTCGGCGAGCTGCACCCGGTTGTTGATCCCCAGAATCTCCCGGTGATCACCACCCACGGCCGCACCCACCCGGTGCCCCGCCTCCCGCAGGATGCCGAGCACATCCGTGAGGTACTCCTCACCCTGACTGTTGTCCGTACGCACCTTGCCCAGCGCGTCCGTCAGCAACTGCGCGTCGAACGCGAACACACCGGAGTTGATCTCCTTGATCGCGCGCTGCGCCTCCGAGGCGTCCTTGTGCTCGACGATCGCGGTCACCGCGCCGCTCGCGCCGTCCCGCACGATCCGCCCGTACCCGGTCGAGTCCGGGACCTCGGCGGAGAGCACCGTGACGGCGTTCCGGTCGGCGGCGTGCGTCTCGGCGAGCTGCCGCAGCGTCGCGCCGGTCAGCAGCGGGGTGTCGCCGCAGACGACGACGACCGTGCCGTCGAGCGCGACGCCGCCGTCGCTCAGCGTCTCCAGCCCGATGCGCACGGCGTGGCCGGTGCCGTTCTGCTCGTGCTGCACGGCGGTGTGGACGGCGGGATCGATCTCGGCGAGATGCGCGGAGACCTCCTCGCGGGCATGCCCGACCACCACGACGAGGTGCTCGGGATCCAGCTCGCGGGAGGCGGCGACGACATGACCGACGAGAGACCGTCCGCAGATCGCGTGCAGGACCTTGGGGGTAGCCGACTTCATGCGGGTGCCCTCACCCGCTGCGAGGACGACGACGGCTGCCGGGCGGTTGGCGCTCACGGGTGTGCCCTTCGGCTTCGGGTGGTGGACAACCGAAGGATACCGGTGCGTAAGTGGCCTGAAACGAGGAAGGGTCCTGACCTGGGGGTCAGGACCCGAACTCCGGCTCCCGGGGAAGGAATCGAACCCTCATTCAATGGACCAAAACCATTTGTCCTGCCTTTAGACGACCCGGGATGATTCGTCCGCTATGTCCGATTCGCCGAACCGGCCACGCACGCAGCGACCACTATGCCGTACCACCAGCCTTCAATGCGACGGTACAGATCAGCGCCGTTCGAAACGCGGATGCTCAGACACCCCCGATAGCTGTCCCCGGTGTTCTTCCGCACGGTCTTGGGGTTGTGCTTTTTCAGGGCGGTCTTGCCGAAGGCCGAGACGTCGACTCCCACGAGAGCCGCCCAGTACCGCTCCGCGGCGGCGACGTCCGCGGACTCGTGGATGTGTACGTAGAACACCAGGCGCTCACTGCCCACGCCCAGCAGGGCGAGCCAGGCGAGGTAGACCTCGATCATGTCCGAATCGCTGTTGATGAAGGTGACCCGCTCCCGGAGTTGGTACGGCTTGCTCTTGGATCCCTCGGACCAGTAGAGCCCCACCCCGATCAGGAACAGCTCGCGGTCGCTCAGCTCGCCGATCTCGCGCGTGGCGGCGCGCTTGGTCTCCTGCCGCTCCACCTCCCGCCGCGCCAGCGTCGCCTCCCACCCCCGCCGGGCGATGGCCGATGCCTCCTCCTTCGTGCGCGGGGGCGGTTTCGGGAGGTCGCGGACCCAGAGGGAGATGGAGCTTTTCGAGCAGCCCAGTTCCAGTTGGATCTGGTCGTAGGTGAGGCCGCGGGCGCGGAGTTCGCGGGCGGTGGCGCGCAGGTCGTCCTTGGCGTTGGGGCGCTTGGTCCACTCCGGTGGGGGCTCGCCCTCCAGGAGGCGGTTGAGGAGGTCGTTGTTGCCGACTTTGAGGCGGTCGCGTATCTGGCGGCGGCTGAGGCCCTCCTTGCGGAGGGTGAGGGCCGCTTGTCGCAGTTCGTCGAAGGAGGCCGAGCCGTCGCGCAGGCCGCCCACCCCGTCGCCTTCCCGGCGTCGTACGTCAGTCATGGCGGCAGCCTTGTCGTTCATGCGGACACAAGGGCCGAAAACATGGTCGATTCAATAGTTCGGATGAATAGGGGGCTTTTCGTGCGCGTTCGAGTCGGGCGCGTGCTGGTGCAGGCAACGGATAACCGGTGGCGTGCCCCCTTACGCTGGAAGGCATGACCGCAACGGGGGAAGCCGCAGGAATGGGCGTGCGAGGCGCGCCGACGGGGCCGTGGTGGTGGGCGCGGCGTCGGAGTCTGGTGCTGGATGTCTGTCTGGCTCTGGCCTCGGTGCTGGAGTGTGTGGCGGAGGGGGCTCGTTTCGCGCACGAGGCGTCGGTGCCGTTGGTGTTCGGTGTGCTGGTGGGGGTGCTGGCCGGGTCGGTGATGCTGCTGCGCAGGCGGTGGCCGGTGGCGGCGGTGCTGGTGTCGATCGCGGTGACGCCCGCGCAGATGGGTTTTCTGTTGGGCGTGGTGGCGCTGTACACGCTCGCGGCGTCGGATGTGCCGCGCCGGATTATCGCGGTGCTGTCGGTGATGTCCGTCGTCGGGTCGCTGGTCGTGGTGTTCGTGCGGTTTGACCGGGACATGGCGCAGGACGGCTATACGCCGGGTGTGTGGCTCATCGCGGCGATCTCGGTGCTGGTGGCGTTGGGGCTGACGGGGCCGCCGGTGCTGTTGGGGATGTATGTCGGGGCGCGGCGGCGGTTGGTGGAGAGTCTGCGGGAGCGGGCGGATGGTCTGGAGCGGGAGTTGTCGCTGCTGGCGGACCGGGCGGAGGAGCGTGCGGAGTGGGCGCGGAGTGAGGAGCGGACGCGGATCGCGCGTGAGATGCATGACGTGGTGGCGCATCGGGTGTCGTTGATGGTGGTGCATGCGGCGGCGTTGCAGGCGGTCGCGGTGAAGGATCCGGAGAAGGCGTCGAGGAACGCGGCTCTGGTGGGGGATATGGGGCGGCAGGCGCTGACCGAGTTGCGGGAGATGCTCGGGGTGTTGCGGAGGACGCCGGAGGGGCAGGTGGCGGAGAAGCCGTCGGCTGCCGAGCCGGCGCGGTTGGCGGCTGCGGTGGCGGTGGCTTCGGGTGGTCCGGCGGAGGCGGGGTCGGGGGCGGAGGTGTCGGCGGGGGCCGCGGCGCGGGGTGTGACGTTGGTTACGGGTGAGGGCGGGGAGGGTCCGTGCCTCGCTGATCTGGAGGATCTGGTCGGGCAGTCGCGTGCGGCGGGGATGGTCGTGGAGCTGCTGGCGGAGGGTGCGGAGCGGCCGTACGGGGCGTCGGTGGAGCAGACGGCGTACCGGGTCGTCCAGGAGGGGCTGACCAATGTGCACAAGCATGCTTCGGGTGCGAAGACGCGGGTGCGGTTGGCGCGTCGGGAGGCCGAGGTGGCGGTGCAGGTGGAGAACGGGCCGTCGGACGGGGGTGCGGATGTGCGGCTGCCGAGTGGTGGAAATGGTCTGGTGGGCATGCGGGAGCGGGTGTCGGCGCTGGGCGGGGTGTTTGTGTCGGGGCCGACGGATTCGGGTGGTTTCCGGGTGTCCGCGGTGATTCCGGATGGTTCGTCGTCGTGAGTGTGGGGTTTGCGGGCGGGTAGTCGGCCGGTCCGTGCGGTGCTGTGTGTCTGGTGCCGGTTTTGTGGGTTCTGCCGGTGGTCTCGTGCTCTTGTCGTTCGTCCTGTGGTTCGGTTTCGCGGATTTCTGCTGTTCGCTGTCAACCGGCGGCGGGGTCCCGTGCGTATGGGGTGTGAGACCGAACGGATTTGGAGCCCGGTTTGACCGTCGAGGAGTTCGAGGAGTTCTACGAGCACGCGGTCAGACGGCTCACGGGCCAGCTCTACGTCATGCTCGGCGATCTGCACGAGGCTCAGGACGTGGTGCAGGAGGCGTTCGTCCGGGGCTGGAGCCGGCGGCGGCAGCTGGCTCGGGACGGGGCTCCGGAGGCGTGGATCCGCAAGGTCGCGTGGCGGCTCGCGGTGAGCCGGTGGCGTGGGCTGCGGCGGGCGGAGGACGCCTGGCGGCGGCATGGCGGGCCGCCGGATGTGGCGGGGCCGGACACGGGTCCGGTGGAGCTGGTGGAGGCTCTGCGGGAGTTGTCGCCGCAGCAGCGCCGGACGGTGACGCTGCACTACGTGTGCGACTTGTCCGTCGAGCAGATCGCCGCTGAGACGGGGTTGTCCGGCGGGACGGTCAAGACCCATCTGTCGCGGGGCCGGGCGGCGCTCGCCGGGCGGTTGCGCGACCCGTACTCGGAGGAGGCTCCCGGTGTCTGACGGTACTGGCGGTACTGGCGGTGCTGATGGTTCTGGCCGGTATGACCCTTACCGGCTGGCCGCCGGGCTGAAGGGGCTGGCGGCGGCCGGGCAGAGCGGTGCGGCCCCGGCGCCGATGGCGGTGGTGGCGGCGCGCGGCAGACGGCTGCGGCAGCGCCGGGTGGCGGCGTTCGCCGTGGTGGCGTGTCTGGTGGTGGGCGGGGGGAGCGGGACGCTGGCGGCGGTGCTGTCGCGGGG
>NZ_JBHVHQ010000390.1:0-7686 GCF_042800135.1 Streptomyces sp. NPDC057654
GCGGTGCTCGGACCGCCGCCGCCCGTGCGCGACGGCGCGGGCTCAGATCCGGCTGAGCTTCCAGAGCCGCCAGACGCTGGTGCCGTCCGACAGGTACTGCGTGCCGGAGATCGACTTGCCGCTGAGCACGTAGTCTTTCTTCTGCCAGAGCGGCAGCATCGGCACATCCTGGGCGACGGTCTTCTGAATGGTCCGGAAGTTCGCCGCCGTACGGTTGCGCAGGTCCTCGCGCTCGGTGTCGCGGATCAACTGCTCGACGCGGGAATCGCGGTAGCCGGAGTGGAGGGAGGAGTCCGCGCCGACGAGCGGGGCGATGAAGGTGTCGGGGTCGGGGAAGTCGGCGAGCCAGCCGACGCAGTAGGCGTCGTACTCCCCCTTGGCGTACCCCTCCTGGAACTTCTTCCACTCCACCCACTTGACGTTGACCTTGAACAGCCCGGTGGCCTCCAGCTGCCTGCGCAGCATCGCCGCCTCGTCGCCGGTGGCCGCGCCCTGCGAGTACGCGAGGTCGAAGCGGACCGGGGTCGTGATCCCGGCGTCCCGCAGGATTGTGCGGGCGCGCGCCGGATCGGGCTTCTGGTAGGCGTCGAAGAAGGGGGTGCTGTGGCCGGTGAGGCCGCGCGGGATGAGGGAGTAGAGCGGTTCGACGGTGCGGTGGTGCACGTCGCGGGCGATGGCCTCGCGGTCGACGACGGCGGCGACGGCCTGCCGCACGGCACGGCTGTGCGTCGGCGAGCCGGGGCGCACGTTGAAGACCATGGAGCGGGTGGCGGCCCCGGAGTTCTCCATGACCCGCACGTCGTTGTCGGTGGGCGAGAGCGCCGCGAGGTCGGTCGGCGGCATCTGCCGGGCCACGACGTCCACGGTGCGGTCCCGCCAGGCGCGGCTCATCTTGGCCGGGGAGGAGAAGAAGCGCACGGTGACGGCGCCGCCGACGCTCTTGATCGAGCCCCGGTAGCGGGAGTTGGGCTTCAGCTTGGCGGTGGAGCCCGCCGCGTACTCCTTGAGCACGTACGGCCCGGAGCCGCTCACGGCGCTGTCCGGGCGGAGCCGGTCGGCGGGGTAGCGCCGGGGGTCGACGATCGACCCGGCACCGGTCGCGATCTTGAACGGGAACGTGGCGTCGGGGACGCCGAGATGGAAGATCACCCTGCGGCCGGCCGCCTGCACCGAGGTGAGCGTGGCCAGGAGCGGGCTGGGCCCCTGCGGGGACTTGATGCGCCGGATGCGGTCGAAGGAGTACTTGACGTCCTCCGCCGTCACCTCACGGCCGTCGGCGAAGGTGAGCCCGTCGCGCAGCTCGCATACGTACGTCCGTAAGCCGGAGCTCTGGAAGGCGCAGCGCTCGGCCGCGTCGGGCACGGGCTTGTCGGAGCCGGGGGTGAAGGTCATCAGCGACTGGTAGAGGTTGCTGAACAGTTCCCAGGACCCCGCGTCGTACGCGCCGGCCGGGTCGAGCGAGGTGATCGTGTCCGTCGTGCCGACGGAGATCGGCCCCTTGTCCTTCTTGTCGGGCGATACGAGCTGGCAGCCGCCCGCCCCCACGGCCACCACGGCCGCGCAGATGAAACTCGCCCATAACCGGCCCCCACGCATCCCCGTGCCCCCTCCGCCCAGTGATGCACATCACCCAAACACAGGTATCGCACGCGCGCAGGCGAATCGGGCAAAAGATCGGCTCCCTATACGGATCATGCCGTTCCGGCTGTGATCCGGTCGTGCCGGTCTGGTTGCAGGCGGTCCGATTGTGGGCGGTCCGATGGCGGCCGGTCCGGCTGTGGCGTTTCGACTGTGGCGTTTCGACTGTGGCCGGTCACGCCGTTCCGTCCGCGGCCGGGGGGCCGAGCACCGCCCATACGGTCTTGCCGAAGCACCCCCGGTGCCACACCCCCCAGGTCTCCGCGAGCGCCTCGACCAGGTGGAGCCCGCGCCCGGACTCGTCCTCGTCGCCGACGGCGCGCGGGACCGGGGGTCTTCGCCCGGAATCGGTGACCTCGACGAAGCACGAGCCGTCGCCGAGCGCGGTCACGGCCACCTCGAACTCCCGGTCCCCGAGGGCGCCGTGCCGGACCGCGTTGGTCGCGAGCTCGGAGACGACCAGCATGGCCGCGTCGACGGCGTCGCCGGTCCGCCCCCAGGCCGTCAGGTGCTCGCGCACCCGCAGCCGGGCCAGCCCCACCGACGCCGGTTGCCGGGGCAGCCGGAACGCGTTCCGCCGCAGTAAGCCCACCACACGTGTCCCCTCCGCTCGATGCGCTCACGTATTGAATACGTGTCGAATACGTGATTGAAAGCGAAGCGAGCTGTGTGTGGTACTTCGCGTGCGAAGCGTGAACGAGTTTTGGCCAATCCTCGCTACAGCGTGTAAACGCCGCGACCCCGGCGCAGGGCGCGGGGCGGCCGGTCGGATACTGGCAGGGCACGCACCCGCAGCGCACCCGCAGCAGAGGACACCGAGGACACCGCCCATGAAGCTCAGCCGCCCCGTCTCCTGGTTCCTGCTCGCCTTCGGTGTCTGGTCCTGGGTGGTCTGGACGACCTTCGCCAAGAACCTGTGGAAGGACGGCAGCGGGCTCGCCTTCGACGACGGCAAGCCCACGGCGTACTTCTGGGTGCACCTGACGCTCGCCATCGTCTCGTTCCTCCTGGGAACGGCGATCGGGGTCATCGGGCTGCGCGGCGTCCGCGCGCACCGCGCCGCGGCGCGGACGGGCGGAGGGACGGACGAGCGGGAGCCCGCGTCGCGGGAGCGGGAGAGCGCGTGACAGAGCGCGGACGGAGCGCGTGACGGAGCGCGTCGGCTAGTCGGCGGGGGCGACCGCCCACCGGGCGGTGATTCCGTCGAGGATGATGTCGATGCCGGCGACGAACTCCGCCCGGTCGTCGTGCACGCGCAGTTGCTCCGCGACGCCGCGGGTGAACGGGTACTCCTCGGGATCAAGGGCCGCCCACGCGTCCGCGGCGGCGTCGATGAACTCGGTACGGTCCGTACCCGGCGCCCGGAGATGCTGCGCGCGGGCGTTGGCCGCGTTCAGCCCGCCCGTACCGAGGATGTAGCTCTGTAGTGCGGACAAGGCGGTGAACTGGGCGGCGTGAGCCACCCCGAGCGCCTGGAGCTGACGGCCGACGCGCTCGAAGACCCGCAGCATCGGTGACCGCGCCGGAGCGCGGGAGAGATCGTTGCCGACCCAGGGGTGGGCGTCGACCGCGTCGAACACGCCGAGCGCGAGGGCGCGGATCGTCTCCCGCGGGGTGGCCCCCGCGGGGGCCGCGGTCAAGGCGTCGGCGACGACGGCGTCGGTGGCCGCTTCGAGGAGTTCGTCCTTGCCCGCGACGTGCCAGTAGATCGCGCCGGGGCCGGTGGAGAGGCGCTCGGCCAGCGCGCGGAACGTCAGCCCGCCCTCGCCCGCCGCGTCGAGGAGTTCGATCGCGGCCTCGACGATGCGCTCCCGGGAGAGCGGTTGCTCCCGCCGCTCGGCACGGCGCTTCCTGGTTGCCATGCGTCCATCCTGACACACGCCTGGAACGACGTTCCAGCTTGACAACTCTGGAACGGCGTTCCACTCTGAAGTGGAGATTGGAACGACGTTCCAGAGGTGTCGTTCCTGATGACCAGCAACAGACAAGGAGCGTCACCATGACCACCACGACTAACTCGGCCACCTCGGCCACCTCGGCCACCTCGGCCACCTCGGCCACCCACGTCACGATCATCGGAGCAGGGCTCGGCGGGCTCGCCCTGGCCCGCGTCCTGCACGTCCACGGCATCCCGTCCACCGTCTACGAGGCGGAGGCGTCGCCGACGGCCCGTACACAGGGCGGGATGCTCGACATCCACACCGACACCGGGCAGCTCGCCCTCCAGGCAGCGGGCCTCACGGACGAGTTCCGCGGCCTCGTCCTGGAGGGCCGGCAGGCGATGCGGATGCTCACCCCGGAGGGGTCCGTCCTGATCGAGGAGGGGGACGACGGTACGGGCGGGCGGCCCGAGGTGCAGCGCGGCGAACTGCGGCGGATCCTGCTCGAATCGCTCCCGGCCGGGACCGTCCGCTGGGGACACAAGGTCAGCGACGTCCGCTCCCTCGGCACAGACACTGCGGACACTGCGGACTCCACGGGCTCCTACGAGGTGACCTTCGCCGACGGCTCCGCCGTCACCACGTCCGGCACGGACCTGCTGGTGGGCGCGGACGGCGCGTGGTCACGGGTACGGCCGCTGCTTTCCAGGGCGACGCCCGAGTACGTGGGCAGCTCGGTCGTCGAGACCTATCTGTTCGACGCCGACACCCGGCACGCCGCCGCCGCGAAGGCGGTCGGCGGCGGGTCGATGCTGGCGCTCACGCCGGGCAAGGGGATCATGGGCCACCGCGAGAGCGGCGACACCCTGCACACGTACGTGTCGCTGTCGAGGCCGCAGGAATGGTTCGCCGGTATCGACTTCACCGATTCCGAGGCAGCCGCCGCGCGGGTGGCGGCCGAGTTCGACGGCTGGGCGCCCGAACTCACCGCGCTGATCACCGACGCCGACACCGCGCCGGTCCTCCGCCCCCTCCACGCCCTGCCGGTCGAGCACCGCTGGGACCGGGTGCCGGGGGTGACCCTGCTCGGCGACGCGGCCCACCTGGCGGTCCCGAACGGCGAGGGCGCCAACCTGGCCATGCTCGACGGCGCCGAACTCGGCCGGGCCCTCGCCGCGCACCCCGGCGACATGGAGGCCGCGCTCACCGCGTACGAGCAGCCCATGTTCCGCCGCAGCGCCGGGGCGGCCGCCGAGGGCAACGCTTTCTACGAGCTCATGTACGGCGCCGAGTCGCCCCAGGGCCTGGTCGACCTGTTCGGGGCCGGGGGGTGAGCCTCCGGGCAGGGCTCAGGCGGCTGTTCAGGAGGCGAAAACCGTGCTGGCCAGGACCACGTGGACGGCCGTACCGCAGAGGATGCTGAGCAGCGCGTTGCGGCGCCAGAGGTGCAGGCCGATGGTGACGGCGAGGGCGATCAGCGGGGCCAGGCTGCTCGCGTGGGTGAGCGGGGTGTCGCGCAGGCAGTAGACGAGCAGGATCAGCATGACCCCGGCGGGTACGCGGGCGCTGAGGTACTGGACGGTCTTGCTGGCCCGCAGCGGGGTGAGGGCGGCGAAGGGCAGGGCGCGCAGGCCCCAGGTCACGGCGGCGGTGACGAGGATGGCGGCGATGGCATAGCGCGTGTCAGGCATGGCTCGGGTTCCCGCCGCTGTGGTTGCGGTTGTGGTTGCGGTTGTGGTTGCTGGTGTGATGCGGAGCGGTGCCGGGCAGGGCGGTGCTCAGATCACCGCCGGCCAGGGTGTCGCAGTTCGGCTGCACACCGTCCAGGCTGTCCCGCCCGCCCCGTTCGTCCCGCCCGTTCGGATTCCCGCTGACGACGAAGTGGCGGGCCAGGAGGCCGGCCGTGAACAGGCCGAAGGCGGCCAGGAGCATCTCGCCGGGGAAGAGGAGCCGGGCGGCCAGGGCGCTGAGCAGGGCGAGTACGGGCGTGGGCAGGTCACCGCGCAGATCGCGGACGGCGTCGACGGCGAGGACGGCGAACAGGGCGGTGAGGGCGAAGTCCAGCCCGGTGACGCTCTTCGGGATGAGCGAGCCGAGCAGGGCCCCGGCGACCGCGCTGCCGACCCAGTACATGTGCAGGAAGAGCTGGAGGCACACGATGCGGCGGCCGGTCCAGTCACGGGCCTGTTCGCCGGCGGCCAGCGCGTACGCCTCGTCGCACAGCGCGAAGGTGCTGTACGTCTTGCCGACGCGGCCGGGTATGCGGTGCAGGGGGAAGGACAGCGCGTAGAAGACGTGCCGCACGTTCACCATGAACGCGGACACGCCGATCGTCGCGAGCGGTGCCACGGCGGTGACCAGGCCGATGAGCAGGAACTCGAACGAGCCGCCGAACGCGAGCGCCGCCGACAGCCCCGCCCACCACCACTGCAACCCCGACTGCGTCACCAGCGCGCCGAAGGCGAGCCCGACCGTGACGAACCCCAGCCCCGCGCCCACGGAGTCCTTGAACGCCGCGAGCGCCTGGGAGGCGATCGTCGGGGAGACGGGCGCGGCTGGTGGGGCGGGGGCGGGCCGCGGTGGATCCACGGTGACGGGCGGGCTCGTGTGCATGAGCGAAATTCTAGGAAGAATTCCGCCTTATTTGGTTGCTTATTGCGGCTCTATAATGGCGCCGTGAGCAATGAAGTGAGCCTGGATGCCGTGGATCGCGAAATTCTGTTTCATCTGCGCCGGGACGGGCGGCTGACCAACGTCGAGCTGGCCAAGCGGGTCGGCCTGACGCCGCCGCCCTGTCTGCGGCGGGTGAAGCGGCTGGAGGAGACGGGCGTCATCACCGGATACCGGGCCGTCATCAACCCGGAGGCCATCGGGCGCGGCCTGGAGGTCCTGGTCGCCGTCGAGATCTACGCCCAGGACCGCAAGAGCTTCGAGGAATTCGAGTCCACCATGGCCTCGTACGAAGAGGTCATAGAGTTCCGCCGGATGTACGGGCGTCCGGACTATTTCCTGCGCGTGGCCGTCGCGGACCACGCCGCGTACGAGGCGTTCCTCACGCGGAAACTCAGCGGATTGCCGGCGGTACTGCGCCTTGAATCGCACCTGACGATGAAGGAGATCAAGACGGTCCCGTAGCCCCGCAGTCCGCCTCGGGCGTTCCGGCCCTACATGTCGCCGTGCATGATCTGGATGAGGTTGCCGCAGGTGTCGTCGAATACGGCGGTGGTGACGGAGCCCATGTCCGCCGGCTCCTGGGTGAAGCGAACGCCGAGGGCGCGCAGCCGCTCGTACTCCGCCCGTACGTCGTCCACGGCGAAGGCGGTGGCCGGGATACCGTCCTGGACCAGGGCCGTCTTGTACGGCTGCACGGCCGGGTGACCGGAGGGCTCCAGCACCAACTGGGTCCCCTCGGGCTCCTCCGGCGAGACCACGGTCAGCCAGCGGTCCTCGCCGATCGGCACGTTCTGCTTCACGACGAAGCCCAGTACGTCGGTGTAGAAGCGCTGGGCCACGTCCTGGTCGTCGACGAAGACGCTGGTGAGACTGATCCTCATGGGTTGTTCTCCTGTGCGTCGGGTGCATCGGGTGCATCGGGCCTGAGCCATCGATTCACGATGCACTCAAGGGGTCCGGTGTTCAGATCGTGGAACTTGTAGCGGCCCTGTCGCCGCGAATGGACCAGGCCCGCGGATTCGAGTACGGCCAGGTGCTGGCTTATCGCCTGGCGGGACATTCCCAAACCATGGTTGGTGATAAGCCGTGCGCATATCTCGAACAGGGTCTGGCCATCCCGTTCCACCAATTCGTCAAGGATGCGCCGACGGGTGGGGTCGGCCAGCGCCTTGAAGACATCATCCGTCACGACTTCACCATAGGCAAGTCTCGACTTGCCTATCAAGCCGGGCGGCCCGAAGGGGGCCGATAGCCGCGAGCCACACCGGTAAAGGCGGCGGTCCCGACACCCCCTTCATCGGGGGCGGCGGGGCCGGGCTCGGTGCGCTGTCTGCCGCTCGGTGGGCGGCCGGGGTTCAGGCTGGCTCCACTGCGCTGCGCCGCCGGCTGCTGCCGCGAAGTGGTCATGGCCGGTTTTTCGGGTGCGGGTGCGTCTCGGGCCTGCGGCCCAGAGCGCCGTCAGTTGGGCGAGGTTGGGGCAAGGGTTCCCTGGAGT
>NZ_JBHVHQ010000391.1:0-7653 GCF_042800135.1 Streptomyces sp. NPDC057654
AGGCAGAGGTGCTGACGCTCACGGAGGCCGCGGTACGCACCGCCGACCGCGCCCTCGCGTCGGCCGAGACCACCGCCCGGCGCCGTCGCGCGGAAGAGGCCGCCGTGCGAGCGGAGCTGGCGGCGGAGGCCGCCGGGCTGGAGGACGAGAGCGACCTGCCGCCCGTACCGCCTCGGACCCGGTCCTCGGACCGGTCCGTACTGCCCGGAGCGCCGCTGTGGAAACTCGTCGCCTTCCACGAGTCCGTACCGGACGCCGCGCAGGCCGGGACCGAGGCGGCGCTGGAGGCCGCGGGCCTGCTGGACGCCTGGGTGGGGCCGGACGGCGGGCTGACGGCAGCAGGCCACGACACGTTCGCCGAAGCCGACTGGGCGGAGCCCGTGGCCGGGCGCAGCCTCGCCGACGTCCTGCGGCCGGAGCCCGACGCCCCAGTGCCCGCCGCCCGCATCCAGCGGCTGCTGTCCGGCATCGCCTACGGCGAAACGCTCCCCGAAGGGCGCCGCGCGGCCATCGGCGCGGACGGCACCTGGCGGCTGGCGAGCCTCACCGGCAGCTGGGCCAAGACCGAATCGGCCCACATCGGAGCCGTGGCGCGACACCGCGCGCGACAGCGCAGAATCGCCGAACTGATGCTGCGGATCGGCGAGTTGGACAAGGTCATCGCCGAGTGCGACACCGAGCTGACCGCCATCGCCGGCCGCCGCCGGACGCTGGACCTGGAGCGGCGGGCACGCCCCGACCACCGCCCGGTGACCGCGGCCCAGCGTGCCCTGGACCACGCCGTGAGCGATGTCGCCCACCGCGACGACGGCGTACGTACGGCCGTGACCAGGCGTTCCGTGCGGGAGAAGGCAGTCACCGCGGCCTGGCTCACGCTGGAGGCCACCGCGGCGGAACACGCCCTGCCCACCGACCGCGAGGCCCTTGACCGGCTCGCCGAAAGCGCCGAGAACCTGCGCGAGACGGCCGGTCAGTGGACCTTCGCCGAACTGCGGCTGGCCCACGGGCTCCGTACGGCCGCCGAGGTGCGCGGACAGGCCGACCGGTCCCTGCGGACCGCCGAGGAACGGGAGAACGAGGCACACCGGGCCGAGACGGCCGCCCGCGCACTGACCGCCACGCTGGAGGAGGTCACGCGCGCGGTCGGCGCGGAATACAAGGAGGTGCTCGCCCGGATCGAGCAGCTCCGCGCGGAGCTGCGCCGCGCCCAGGAGGAGACCAAGCGCCTGGGCGCCGAACTCCTCGAACTCGCCTCCCGCATCGGCGCGTTGGGGAATTCACGGGTGAACGCGGCCGAGCGGCGCGATACCGCGATCACCACGCGGGACGCCGCGGCCGGACGGCTGCGCCGGTACGCGGCCCTCGGCTTCCCCGCCGACGCCGGCGCCGCCGACCTGCGTCTCGCCCCGGGCGACGGCACCAAGGCGACCCTGGAGACCGCCCGTACGATCGCGGCCCGCTGGCCCGCCGTGCCGCACGAGCCGAAGAACCTGGCGGACGCCCTGGGCCGGCTCGGCGAGACGGTCCACGAGAGCCGCCAGGCGCTCAGTGACCGCGCCGACCTGGACCTCGGGCCGGACGACGAGGGCGACGTCCAGGTCTTCACGGCGGCGATGGACGGCGCGTCGATCGGCGCGGCACAGCTCCTCGCGGCGCTGTCCGCCGAACGCGACCGCAGCCGGGACGACATCACCGCCGCGGAACGGGAACTGTTCGACAAGACGCTGACCGGCGACACCCGCCGCCACCTCGCGGCCCGTATCCGCCAGGCCAACGAACTCGTCGACGCGATGAACGCGCGGCTCGAACGGGTACGCACCGCCTCCCGCGTCGCCGTGCGGCTCGTCTGGCAGGTGGACCCCGCCCTGCCGCAGGGCACCAGGGCCGCCCGCGAACTGCTGCTGAAGGACCCGGTGCGCGTGACCGAGGCGGACCGCGACGCACTGCACCGCTTCTTCCGCGACCGTATCGAGGAGGCCAAGGCGGCCAACACGGCGGCCAGTTGGGAGGATCAGCTGGCCCAGGTGCTGGACTACACGGCCTGGCACCAGTTCGTGGTGAAGCTCGACCGGGCGAACGGGCACGGCTGGCAGCTGCTCACCAAGAAGCTGCACGGCGCGCTCTCCGGCGGCGAGAAGGCCATCGCGCTGCACCTGCCGCTCTTCGCCGCCGTCGCCGCGCACTACCACGCCGTGCCCCGGGCGCCCCGGCTGATCCTGCTGGACGAGGTGTTCGTGGGCGTCGACGCCACCAACCGCGGCCAGGTCTTCGATCTGCTGCGCGCCCTCGATCTGGACCTGATGCTGACCTCGGACCACGAGTGGTGCACCTACCGCGAGCTGGACGGCATCGCCGTGCACCAATTGATCACCGGAGACGGCGGCGGCCCGGACTCCGCCGCCGACGAGGCCGTCACCACCGCACGCTTCGTATGGGACGGCGCCGCGCTCGTACCCGACGAGGAGCGGCCGTGAATCCGTCCGGCCACAGCTCAGCGGACCGGCCCGAGCTGGCCCCGCTGTGGCAGGCCGCCCACCGCAGGCTCTCCACCGGCCGCCCGGTCAGCAGGCTACGCGTCGGGCCGCTCACCCCCGAGGGCCGCAGCGCGCTCGCCGACCTGCTCGGCCTCGACCGGCTGCCGGACGCGCACGTCAGCGTGGACCTGGCGCGGCTCGACACCGCGCTCCTGGAGATCTGCGGACGCGATGTACGGGCCGTCGTCGCCGACATCGTCGGCCCGCTCGGCGACCGGGCCGCCGAACGCGAGGCCGAGCAGGCAAGCCGCGCCGGCCTGTGGGCATGGCTCGACAGCCACCCGACGGTGACCGCCCAGCCCGCGCTCGCCGCGTGGACGGCGCAGCTTCGCCGTACGGGCCTGATCGCCGGCTCCGTCGCGCGCACCCGCGAAATCCTGGAACAGGCGCTGCGAGCCCTGGCCGCGCTGCCCGCGCAGGGCGAGCCGCTGCCGGTGTTCGCGACGGCCGTCCTGTCGGATTCACACGCCCTCGACGACGGAACCCGACTCTCGACCCTGGTCCTACGGGCCCTCGCCGCGCTGCACGAGACGCCGCCGCCCGAATCCGCGTCCGACCGCCGCGAGTTGTGGGGCCGCGCCGGGATCGCGGACGATGCCCTGTCCACCACCGTCCTGACCGCGGGGCTCACCCCCTCCGGCGCGGGCCCGGTGGCCCACGCCCTCACCGCGTACTCCGCCGCCGGACACGCCGCCCACCTCACCCTCGCGCAGCTCCGCGCCCCGGGCGACCTCCGATTCCCCGCCCAGGACACGCACATCACGGAGAACCCGAGCATCATCGCCCTCGCCCTGAGCCGTTTCGGCCCGGCCTGCCCGCCGCTGGTATGCACCTCGGGCTGGCCGAACAGCGCCGTCATGCTCCTCCTCCGCCAGTTGGCTGCCGCCGGCTGCCCCCTGCGCTACCACGGCGACTTCGACGGCGAGGGCCTGCGCATCGCCGCGCACATCCTCGCCAAGACCCCCGCGCGGCCCTGGCGCATGACCACCGCCGACTACACGACCGCCCACCGGGCCGGTACGCCCGGCCCCGCCCCCGGCAGGATCACCGAGGCCCCTTGGGATTCCGACCTGGCCGGGGCGCTCGGGGAGGCGGGCGCCGCGGTCGTGGAGGAGCAGGTGGCCGAGGTGCTGCTGGCGGATCTTGCGGGGCATGTCCGACGGTGAGCGGACTGCTGGCCGAACGAGAGCACCAATGTCCTGATGCACCGTCATGAACCTTCAGAACATGGTTCATCGGGGCCGTGGAGCGCGGCCGGTAGGTACTCCTCATCCTCCTCGACCGCATCTTGGATAACACTGATACGCAGGAAGGTTTCATGTTAAGTTCTGGCGGCATCGGGCCGTGAAGAGCCCTAACTCTGTCAACTACTGAACAAACTTGGGGCGTCGTGATTCGATGCAAGACCGTCCTTGTCGCTGTCTCTCTGGCTGGGCTCCTCGTGTGCGTCAGCCCCGCCGGTGCGACTGCCGCGACGGCGAACCCCGGCGTCGGTGCGGCCGTACAGGCTGCGACGGTGCACCTCATGCAGACGCAGTTCGTGCACAGCGTGCAGACCGCCCCCGCACAGCTGACGCCGCCGACTCCTCGGGGAGTTGTAGAGGTGAAGCCTGCGCAGCTGATGTGGTGGAAGGCCGGTGGCGCTGGTGAGCAGTCGCCGGACCGGCCGGAACTCGTGAAGATCTGACCGCAGTTGTCCGCCCAGGCGCGACCGGCTCCACGGAATCGGTTCAGGAGCCGGTTGCGCCTCGACCCAGGAGTAGGTTCCGCAAGCTTGCTTCTTCCGCCTTAGCTTCAAGTTTTTGATAGATGGTTACGGCCTGTGCGCCGTAGCGACGCGCTGCGTCGATGCTGTGCGAGGCGAGGGATGTCCGCGCGAGTCCCGCGAGCGCGTGTGCTGAGCCCAGCGGGGAGCGGATCTCCTCCGCGACGCGCAGCGCTTGTTGGTAGACCTCCAGCGCGGCTCCGAGCCGCCCGGAGCCACGCTGGGCGTCGGCCATGCCGATGAGCGCGCGCTGACGTTCGTACGCGTTGCCGATGCTGCGGGCGATTTCTTCGGCCGCAGTGAAGTGCCAAAGCGCCTCGCTCCACCGCTCAATCGCTATGTAGACCGTGCCCGCGCCGATGAGCGCGTTGGCCTCTCCCAGCGCGTCGCCGCCAGAGCGATGGCTGTTGAGGGCTCTCTGGTAGGACGCAAGAGCTCGGTCGGTCTGTCCCGTCGCCTGATAGACGGCGGCGATATTGGTGTCGAGGATCGCCAATTCCTGTCGACCGCCGTGCTGTTGGACCAGTGCCCGGGAGCGTTCGTAGTAGTCAAGGGCGTCCTCGTGGCGTCCATGGAGGGCGTGGATTTCGCCCACGTTGTTCAACGCTTTGATCAGGCCCGACACATCGCAGAGCTCCTCGCGGATGCGGAGAACGGCACGGAACGTGTCGAGGGCGTCGTTGTGCCGACCTCCGTAATACATCGCGGCGCCCTGGACGTTGAGGCACTCGGCTTCGCCGAATCGGTCGTGTGTCTCGCCGTACTGAGTCAGCGCCCGATCCAGTTGGCTGAACGCCAAATCGCCGTGGCCAGAAGCGAGATGGGCACGTCCTGTTTGAAGGTGAGCGTCGGCGCAACCACTGGTGTCATGGACGGACTGGAAGATCGCCAAGGCTTCGGTCGCATACTCCAAAGCGTCTCCGGGGCTCTTCTGTGCCAGCACCTCCGCCCATTCCACCAGAGCGCGGGCGAGCGCCGGCCGGTCGCCGAGAGAACGGAGAGCAGGAACGGCCGCGCCGTAGAGCTCGGCGGCGATGTCCCATGCACCCCACAGCTTGAGGGCCCTGGCCAGTACATGGGGGAACAGCGCGGCATAGGCGGGGAATGCGGCGCCGGCCGCGCGCGCCACGGCCAGGATGTTGGCGCGTTCCACCGTGAGCCAAGCCGATGCCTCGCGTGCGTCGGCGAAATCAGGCGCGTACGGGGAATCGCATTCCGCTCCCGGCGGCGGCAGTGTCCTGCGGTGCGGATTGATGAGGCGGTCGGCACGATGGGCCGCGGTGAGGTAGTAGGCGAAGAGCCGGCCGACGGCCTCACGGCGTGCGGAACTCGGTTCCGACTCGGAACAGACCTGGAGACCGAAGGCGCGGACGAGATCGTGGAGCTTGTAGCGATCGTGCATGGGCTCGTCCAGAAGATGGCCGTCGAGCAGTTCGTCCAGACTTCTGCGGATACGCGCGGAGCCTGTTTCGGCGTCCGGCCCCGCGAGCGCGGTCGCCGCGTGGTGGGCGATATCAGGGCCCGGGTGCAACGCCATACGACGGAACAGCCGTTGCGCGTGAGCGCTCAGTTCCGCGTAGGAGAACTGGAAGGATTTCGCGACCGATTCGTCGAACTCGTCGAGGGAGTCGGCTGCCTGCGCCAGCCGGTCGAGAAGATGGCGCAGATCCCAGGAGCCACGGTGCCTGAAGCGGCTCGCGAGTAGCTGGACCGCTAGCGGGTGTCTGCCGCACGCGGCCACGACGCGCCCCAAGGCTGTGGCGTCGTCGGACACGCGCGAGGCTCCCGCGATCCGGGTGAAGAGGCCGGCGGCATCGGACTCGGACAGCACGTCGACGAACAGCGAAGCGGCGCCGTCGAGACCCGGGAGCCTGTTCCGGCTGGTCACGATGGCCCGGCAGGTCGGGGACCCTGGCAGCAGAGGGCTGACCTGAGCGGCGTCCCGAGCGTTGTCGAGGATGACGAGCGCGCGATGGCGGGCTGTCCACTCCCGCCACTTGGCGGCACGCTCGTCGAGGGAGTCGGGCAGTGCGGCGGGTTCTCCGGAGGCGTGGAGCAATACCGCGAGCGCCTCGGCGGGGTCGTAGGGCGGCTGCCCGCTGTATGCGCGTAAATCGACATAGAACTGGCCATCGGGATAGGACGCTCGGAGCTGATACCCGACATGCACGGCCAGCGCGGTCTTGCCGATTCCCGGCATGCCGTGCAGGACCGTGAGCGGCAGGGCTGTCGTCCCGCAGTCGCCGGGCGCGGGATCGGCGAGCAGGGTACGCAATTCGCTCGCTCTTCCCGTGAAGTCCTTGATGTCGCGGGGGAGGCTGCTGCGGAGCTCGGCGATCACCGTCGGCGCGGCGGCGACCGTCTCCGTGAGCGCGGCGTCCTGCGCGAGAATGCGCTGATGAAGGTCCCGCAGCTCAGAGCCGGGCTCGATGCCCTGCCGTACGTGCAGGCGGCGGCGCGTGGTCCGGTAGAGGCTGAGCGCTTCGTCGTGCCGCCCGGATCGGTACAGAGCCAGCATCAATTGGGCGATCACCCGCTGCGCGAGCGGGTTCTGCGCGGCGAGCTCGTGAAGCTCGCCGATGAGATCCGCGTGCCGCCCCAACTCCAGCTCCAGGCGTATGCGTTCCTCTCGGACGCGGCGGTAGTCCTCGATCAGCCGGGCACGCGACGACGCGGCCCAGCCGTTGGTGAACTCGGTCAGCGGGTCGCCTCGCCACAGTGTCTCCGCCGTGCGCAGCAGACCGATGGCCGCTTCCCTCTCGCCCCGGCCGGCCGCCGCGTCCGCGTCGGCACGCAGCCGCTGGAAACGCAGCAGGTCCACGTCCTTCGGGTCGACGCGGAGCCGGTACAGGCGGGGTGAGGGCCGCTCCACCCGGGCCAGGTCGCCGACCGCCCGGCGCAGCCGCCCCCGTAATCGGGACAGATAAGTGTGCAGCGTTTCCAGGCCCGTAGGCGGCGGCCGGTCGTCCCAGACACGGGTCAACAGGGAGTCCACGCTGACCAGTTCGCCTCGCGCGTGGATCAAAATGGCCAGGACACAGCGTTCTTTCACCGAACCGAGCGCGTGCTGCTGCTCGTGGTGCCATAGTTCAAGTGATCCCAGAGCAAGAAGTTCCACCATCGCCCCCCGACGGGTGCGCTTCTTCTCGCTGCCCTCGGCAGCGCCCGCACGTCCGTGCGGCACTCACTTCACTCTTGCCACGCGGTCAGGGGGAGCGGCTAGGGGCGCACGGGAGCACAGCGGGCGCACAGCCGGTTTTACGGCCGTCCCCGCACCGCTGCACCTGGAGTGCAAGCTTTTTGCAAGCCGCCCATCCGGCCCCCGGGGCATCCCCTGGTCAGGGACCGCGAGCC
>NZ_JBHVHQ010000392.1:0-7653 GCF_042800135.1 Streptomyces sp. NPDC057654
GGGTGGGCGTCGACGACAGCTTCTTCGAGCTGGGCGGGGACAGCATCATGTCCATCCAGCTGGTGAGCCGGGCCCGCCGGGCCGGGCTGGAGCTGTCGGCGCGCGACGTCTTCGACCACAAGACGGTCGCGGCGCTCGCCACGGCGGTGAGTGACGCCCAGGAAGCGGTGGCGGAAGAGGCGGGCGCCGGAGTCGGCCCCGTACCGCTGACGCCGATCATGCGCCGGTTCGCGGAGAGCGGCGGGCCCGTCGAGCGGTTCAACCAGTCGCTGGCGCTGCGCGTGCCCGCCGGAATGGCGGAGCGCGACCTCGTGACCGCCGTGCAGACCCTGCTCGACCAGCACGACGTGCTGCGTATGCGGGTGGTCCCCGCGGCCGGCGACTGGTCGGTGGAGATCACCGCGCCCGGCTCCGTACGGGCCGCGGACCGCGTGCTGCGTGTGGACGAGACGGGGCTGGACGCGGCGGCCCGCGACGCGCGGTACGCGGCCGAGGCGGACGCGGCACGCGAGCGCCTGGCGCCCGCCGACGGCGTCATGGCGCAGCTGGTGTGGTTCGACCGGGGACCGGACGAACCGGGCCGACTGCTGGTGATGGTGCATCACTTCGCGGTGGACGGCGTGTCCTGGCGGCTGCTGATACCCGCCCTCGCCGACGCCTGGCGGGCGGTCTCCGCAGGCCGCGAGCCGGAACCGCGACCGGCGGCGACATCCTTCCGCGGCTGGGCCCGGCGTCTGACCGAGGAGGCTCACCAGCCTTCGCGCGTCGCCGAGTTGGAGCGGTGGCGACAGGTGCTCGACACCCCTGAACCCGTCATCGGCACAGGCCCCCTGGACCCCTCCCTGGATACGTACGGGACGGCCGGCTCCGTGACGCTGCGGCTGCCCGCCGATGTCACGGACGCGCTCCTGACGACCGTGCCGAGCACCTTCCGGGCGGGCGTCAACGACGTCCTGCTGTCGGCGTTCGCCCTCGCCGTCGCCGACTGGCGCGGCGGCCTCCCCCCATCCGCGTCCCCGCACGTCCTGGTGGACCTGGAGAGCCACGGCCGCGAGGAGGAAGCGGTCGGCGGCGTGGACGTGTCGGAGACCGTCGGCTGGTTCACCAGCCTCTATCCGGTACGGCTGGACGTCTCCGGACTCGACCGGGCGCGGGCCTGGGACGGCGGGCCCGCCGCCGGGGCCCTGCTCAAGCGCGTCAAGGACGAGCTGCGGGCCGTCCCGGACAACGGCCTCGGCTTCGGGCTGCTGCGGTATCTGAACCCGGACACCGCCGGTGAGCTGGCGGCTCTCGGCGCGCCGCAGATCGGTTTCAACTACCTCGGGCGCATCGCGGCGGAGAGCGCCGCCGACGCCGATGCCGATGCGGGCTCCGCCGACTGGTCCGTGCTGGCCGGGTCGGCGGGCAGCGGCGGCACGGACGACGCGCTGCTGCTCACCCACACCGTCGAGCTGAACGCCCTCACCGAGGACGGCGCGCGCGGCCCGGAACTGGTCGCCACCTGGACCTTCGCCGAGCGGCTGCTCGACGAGAGGAGCGTGCGGGAACTGGCCGAGGGCTGGTTCCGGGCCCTGCGCGCCCTCGCCGCGCACGCCGAGCGCCCCGACGCGGGCGGGCTCACCCCCTCCGACGTGCCGCTCGCCGCCCTCACCCAGCCGGAACTCGACGGCGTGCTCGCCGCGTACCCGGACACCGCCGACGTGCTGCCGCTCTCCCCGCTCCAGTCGGGCCTGCTCTTCCACGGCCTCTTCGACGAACAGGCCCGGGACGTCTACACCGTCCAGATGGCCATCGACTTCGACGGCGCGCTGGACGCGACCGCCATGCGGGCCGCCGGGCAGGCGCTGCTCGACCGGCACGCCAACCTCCGCGCCGGGTTCCGGCACGAAGGGCTCACCCACCCGGTCCAGGTGATCCCGGAAAGCGTCGAACTCCCCTGGCATGAAGAGGACTTGACGTCCCTCGGGGAAGCGGAGCGGGCCGCCGAGGCCGAGCGGCTGCTCGCGGCGGACCGCGCGCTCCGCTTCGACCTGGCCCGGCCCCCGCTGCTCCGCTTCACCCTGCTGAAGCTCGGGCCCCAGCACCACCGGCTGGTGCTCAGCAACCACCACCTGCTGCTCGACGGCTGGTCGCTGCCCGTGCTCGTCCGCGAGCTGTTCCAGCTCTACACGGGTACGGCCGCGCTGCTGCCCGTACGCCCGTACCGCGACTACCTCGGCTGGGTGGCGGGCCAGGACCGGACCGCCGCCGAAGCGGCCTGGCGCGAGGCGCTGGCAGGGTTCGAGGAGCCGACCCGGCTGGCCCCGGCCGCGCGCGCCGGGCGGCCCCCGGCCGCCCCCGAGCACCTGCGGTTCGCCCTGTCCGAGCAGGCCACGGCCGAGCTCGCGGAGCGCGCCCGTACGCACGGGCTGACGCTGAACACCGTCGTCCAGGGCGCCTGGGCGCTGGTCCTGGCGAGCCTGACCGGCCAGGACGACGTGGCGTTCGGCTTCGTCGTCTCCGGCCGGCCGCCGGAGCTGGCGGGCGTCGAGGACATGGTGGGCCTGTTCATCAACACCCTGCCGCTGCGCGCCCGGCTGCGCCCCGCCGAGCCCCTCGCGGACCTCCTCGCCCGCGTCCAGGGCGAGCAGGCGCGGCTGCTCGCCCATCAGCACCTCGGCCTGACGGCCATTCAGCAGCAGGCCGGAACGGGCGAACTCTTCGACACCTCCGTGGTGTTCGAGAACTACCCGCTCGACCGGAACGCGCTGGACGACCTCGCGGGCCTCGGCGGGCTGCGCGTCGCGGACGCCGCGATCAGCGACTCCACGCACTACACCCTGGCCCTCGTCGCGATGCCCGGCGACACCCTCGGCTTCCGGCTCGACTATCAGAGCGACGTGCTCGACGCGGCGGCCGTACGGACCGTCGCCGACCGCTTCACCCGCGTCCTGGACGCCATGCGGACCGACCCGGCCCGCCCCGTGGGACGCATCGCCCTGCTCACCGACGCCGAGAGCCGGGCGCTGGTGACCGACGGGAACGACACCCGCCGCGACGTGCCCGCCCAGACGCTGCCCGCGCTCTTCGAGGCGCAGGCGGCCCGTGCCCCCGCCACGGCGTCCGAGGCCGGCGAGCTGACGTACGCCCAGCTCAACGCCCGCGCCAACCGGCTCGCCCGGCTGCTCGTCGACCGGGGCGTCGGCCCGGAGCGCTCCGTGGCCGTCTCGCTGCCGCGCTCCGCCGACCTCGTCGTCGCCCTCCTCGCCGTCGTCAAGGCGGGCGGCGTGTACCTGCCCGTCGACCCCGACTACCCGGCTGACCGCATCGCCTACATGCTGGCCGACGCCGCGCCCGCGCTGATCCTCACCGACACCGCGCGCGCCGGACGGTTCGCGGGCGCCGACGTGCCGCTGCTGCTCGTCGACCACACCGACACCAGCGGCTACGACGCCGCCGACCCCACCGACGCCGACCGCGCCGCGCCGCTGAAGCCGACCCACCCCGCCTACACCATCTACACCTCGGGTTCCACGGGCCGCCCCAAGGGCGTCGTCGTCACCCACACCGGGCTGGCGAGCCTGGCAGCCGGACAGATCGAGGGCTTCGCGGTGGAGCCCGGCAGCCGCGTCCTGCTGTTCGCCTCGCCCAGCTTCGACGCCGCCGTCTCCGAACTCTGCATCGCCCTGCTCTCCGGCTCCTGCGTCGTCCTCGCGGACGCGGACCGGCTGCTGCCGGGGCCGTCGCTGACCGCACTCCTCGCCGAGCGGCGGATCACCCACGCCACGCTCCCGCCGTCCGCCCTCGCACAGCTGGCAGACGACGCCCTGCCCGCGCGGATGACGCTGACCGTGGCGGGCGAGGCGTGCCCGCCGCACCTCGTGGAGCGCTTCTCGCGCGGCCGCCGCATGATCAACGCGTACGGCCCCACCGAGTCCACCGTGTGCGCCAGCATGAGCGGCCCGCTGGCCGGAGCGGTCGTTCCGGAGATGGGCCGACCCATCGTCAACACCCGCCTGTACGTACTCGATTCGGCCCTCCGTCCCGCCTCGCCCGGCGTGCCCGGAGAGCTGTACATCGCAGGCGACGGGCTGGCCCGCGGCTACCACCGCCGCCCGGCCCTGACAGCGGAGCGGTTCGTCGCCGACCCGTACGGACCGGCCGGCGCCCGCATGTACCGCACCGGCGACCTGGCCGTACGACACCCCGACGGCCGCCTCGAATTCGCCGGCCGCGCCGACGACCAGGTGAAGGTCCGCGGCTTCCGCGTCGAGACCGGCGAGATCGAGACGGCGCTCGCCGCCCACCCGGCCGTGGCCCGCGCCGCCGTCACCGTCCGCGAGGACCGCCCCGGCGACAAACGCCTGGTCGCCTACGCCGTACCGGTCGAAGGCGCCGTCCCCGCCCCCGAGACCGGCTCGCTGCGGGCGCACCTCGCCGAGGCGCTGCCCGACTACATGGTGCCCTCCGCCGTCGTCGTCCTCGACGCCCTGCCGCTCACCCCGAACGGCAAGCTCGACCGCAAGGCGCTGCCCGCACCCGAGTACGGCGGCACGTCGGCGGGCCGCACCCCGCGCTCCCCGCAGGAGGAGATCCTGTGCGGGATCTTCGCCGACGTCCTCGGCGTCCCCAAGGCGACCATCGACGACAGCTTCTTCGACCTCGGCGGCCACTCGCTCCTCGCCACCCAGCTCGTCAGCCGGGTGCGCGCCGCACTCGACGTCGAGCTGTCCATCCGTCAGCTCTTCGAAGAGCCCACCGTCGCCGGACTCGCCACCGTCATCGGAGCGGCCGGCGCCGCGCGCGCCGCCCTCGCGCCGAGGGACCGCGGCGCGAGGGTGCCCGCCTCCTTCGCACAGCAACGCCTCTGGTTCCTCGGACAGTTCGAAGGCCCCAACGCCACCTACAACCTGCCCGCGGCGCTCCGCCTGACGGGCCGTCTGGACCGCGCCGCGCTGCGGCACGCCCTCGACGACGTCGTGGAGCGGCACGAGAGCCTGCGCACCGTGTTCGCCGAGGACGCCGAAGGCCCGTATCAGCGCATCCTCGACGCCGCCGCGAGCCGCCCCGAGCTGACGGTCACGGCCGTCACCGAGGAGAAGCTGACCGAGAAGCTGCGCCGCGCCGCCCGGCACGGCTTCGACCTCACCGCCGAAATCCCCGTGCGGGCCACGCTGTTCGAGCTGGGCGCCGACGAGCACGTACTGCTGCTGCTCGTCCACCACATCGCGGGCGACGGCTGGTCGATGGGGCGCCTGGCCGCCGACTTCTCCACCGCCTACGCCGCACGCCGCACCGGAACGGCCCCCGACTGGGCGCCGCTGCCCGTGCAGTACGCCGACTACACCCTGTGGCAGCGCGAAACGCTCGGCGACGAGAACGACCCCGACAGCCCGGCGGCCGGACAACTCGCCTACTGGAAGACCACGTTGGCCGGGCTGCCCGAGGAGCTGGAGCTGCCGGCCGACCGGCCGCGCCCCGCGGCCTCCGCCAACCGGGGCGGCCACCTCGCCTTCGACATCCCCGCCGGCCTGCACACCGCGCTCGCCGCCCTGGCCAAGGAGCGCCGCGCCAGCCTCTTCATGCTCGTCCAGACGGCCCTCGCCACGCTGTACGCACGGCTGGGCGCCGGAACCGACATCCCCCTCGGCACGCCCGTCGCCGGCCGCACGGACGACGCGCTGGAAGACCTCGTCGGGTTCTTCGTCAACACGCTGGTGCTGCGCACCGACGTCTCCGGCGACCCGACGTTCGCCGAGCTCATCGACCGGGTGCGGGAGACGGACCTGGCCGCGTACGCGCACCAGGACGTGCCCTTCGAGCGGCTGGTCGAGGTGGTCAACCCGGCCCGCTCGCTCTCCCGGCACCCCCTCTTCCAGACCTCGCTGACCTTCGACACCGACCGGCGCGAGGCGCTGGACGCGATCGGCGCCCTGCCGGGGCTCACCGCCGTTCCGCAGCCGGTGGACACCCGCGTCGCCAAGTTCGACCTGGACTTCAACATCGCCGAGCTGTACGGGCCCGAGGGCGCGCCCGCAGGGCTCGGCGGCGTCGTGGAGTACAGCACCGAACTCTTCGACCGCGACAGCGTCCAACGCCTCGTCGACCGGCTCATCCGGGTCCTCGCCGCCATGGCCGAGGCCCCCGACCGGCCCGTCATGACCGTCGACATCCTGGACCCCGCCGAACGGCGCCGCATGGTGACCGAGTGGAACGACACGGATGTGGAGTTCCCGGCGGACACGGCCGTGCACGTGCTCTTCGAGGAGCAGGCGGCGGCCACGCCCGACGCTGTGGCGGTGATCTCGGGGGAGCGGTCGCTCACGTACGGGGAGCTGAACGCGCGGGCGAACCGTCTGGCGCACCGGCTGATCGGGCTGGGCGTACGCCCGGAGAGCCGGGTCGCGGTGCTCCAGGAGCGGTCGGCGGACGTGGTGGTCTCCAGCCTCGCCGTGCTGAAGGCGGGCGGCGTGTACGTACCGCTCGACCCGAACCAGCCCGCGAGCCGCTCCGAATTCATCCTCCGCGACACCGGAGCGGTCGCCTTGCTCACCGACCGGAACCCCGAGGAGATCGAATTCGCCGTCCACACGCCGATCATCCGCGCAGGTGAGAGCTGTGCCGGTGAACCGGACACCCACCCGGACGTCGCGACCCACGCCCAGCAGCTGATCTACGCCATGTACACCTCCGGCTCCACGGGCACCCCGAAGGGCGTGGCCAACACGCACCGCAATGTGGTGCACCTGGCGGCGGACCGCTACTGGACGCGCGGCAACCACGAGCGGGTGCTGATGCACTCCCCGTACGCCTTCGACGCCTCGACGTTCGAGATCTGGACGCCCCTGCTGACCGGCGGCCGGATCGTCGTCGCCCCCGCGGGCCGCCTCGGCGCCGCCGACCTCGCCGCGGTGATCGCGGAGCAGGAAGTGACGGGCCTCTTCGTCAGCGCCGGGCTGTTCCGGGTGCTGGCCGAGGAACGCCCCGAATGCTTCGCGGGCGTCCGCGAGATCTGGGCCGGCGGTGACGTCGTGTCACCAGCCGCCGTCCGCCGCGTCCTTGACGCCTGCCCGGGGATCACCGTCGCCAACGAGTACGGGCCGACGGAGACCACCGTCTTCTCCAGCGTCAACCCGATGCGCGACCCCGACGAGGTCCCCGAGGCCGCCGTGCCGATCGGCCGCCCCCTGTGGAACACACAGGTGTACGTCCTCGACACCGGCCTCCGTCCCGTCGCGCCCGGCGTCAGCGGCGAGCTGTACATCGCGGGCGACGGTCTGGCGCGCGGCTACCTGGGCCGGGCGGAGCTGACCGCGCAGCGGTTCGTGGCCGATCCCTTCGGGGGCGGTCACGACGGTGACGGCGGCCGGATGTACCGCACCGGCGATGTCGTGCGGTGGCTGGAGGACGGGCGGCTGGAGTTCGTCGGCCGCGTCGACGACCAGGTCAAGCTGCGCGGCTTCCGCATCGAGCCCGGCGAGGTGGAGGGCGTCCTCGCCGGACGCCCCGAGGTGGCGCAGGCCGCCGTGATCCTCCGCGAGGACCGCCCCGGCGCGAAGCGGCTGGTGGCGTATGTCGTCGCGGCCTCCGGCACCGCCGTCGACGCCGAAGCGCTGCGGGCCCACGCCGCCGGCTCGCTGCCCGAGTACATGGTGCCGTCGGCCGTCGTCACGC
>NZ_JBHVHQ010000393.1:0-7610 GCF_042800135.1 Streptomyces sp. NPDC057654
GCCCCGCCGTCCGCGTCCGAGTCCCGCCGCTCGCAAGGGAACGTCACTTCAGCCGCGTGGGTGCTGTGCCGCAGGACCAGTTCCAGCTCGGCGGGGGCCGCGGCGGGCAGCTCGCCCTCGACGGTCAGGGAGCCGTCGTCCTGCCAGGCGACGCGGTCCGCGATGGGCTGCGGGGTGCGGTCGTGCAGGACGAGGTACTCGTCCGCGGTGGCGGCGACGACCAGCTCCCGGCCGTCGGTCAGCGGGTAGCGGCCGGGGCGCGGGGCGGCGGCGGTGGCGATGCGGGCGGTGCGGGAGTCGGCGAGCACGAGCACCGGGTCCCAGGACGAGGTGTCGCGCAGCCGCACCTCCTTGGGGTGCTCGCCGGGCGCGGGCCGGGCCGCGGTGAGGTCGGCGAGGCGGAGCCGGGCGGTGGCCCGTACGCCCTCGTAGTCGTGGAGGCGGCAGGTCACCGGTGATTCGAGGACCGCGCCCGAGCTGCGGTGGGTGAGCCGGAGCGCGACCGGCTCGCGGGCCGACTCGTCCGTGATGTCCAGCTCGATCTCCCCGCCGCCCACCGCCCGGTGGCCCGTCAGCCGCCGCTCGGCCCACTCCACCGACAGCAGCAGCCGGCCGTTCTTGAACCAGGGCACCAGCCGGGTACCGTCGCCGAGTTCGCCGGGCGGAGGCCACGCGCCGGAGCCGGTGCCCAGCGAGCGCAGCGGGGCCCGGCGCACCACGCCGGACGCGGCGACGACCACGTCGACCTGCCAGCGGCCGGGCTGCCACCGCTCGTCGCCCGCGAGCCGCTCGGGGTCGACGGTGATCTCGAAGCCGGACCAGTCGTAGCAGTGCTGCTCCTGACGGGAGTTGTGGGTCGCCTCCGGCATGTGGACGGTCCGCAGCGGCACCAGCAGCCGGTGCCGGCCGGAGGTCACCAGCGCCGTCTTGAGGCCCCGCAGCCGGGAGGGCGCGCCGATGTTGCGGATGTACGCGTAGCCGCGGATCACCAACTTCTCGTCGCGCCACAGGATTTCGCGGACCCCGGCCCGTACCGGGAAGTCCTCGGACGTGAGGCGGGTGACGGACGACGGCAGCGGTACGGGCGCGCCGTCCGCGCCGGGCAGCGCGGCGCGTTTGCGCAGCGGCAGGCCGTGGACGAGGAAGCCGGAGGCGTTGCGCCGCTCGTATTCGAGGACGGCGATCAGTTCCGCGAGCCGCCGCTCCCTGATCAGCTGCCATTTCACACGCAGGTCGACGGGGAGCTCCTTGAAGAGTTCCGGGTCGACGCGGCCCGCCCAGTCGCGGGCCCGGTCCATGAAGACGTCGCGGTAGTCGGCGCCCGCCGTCGGCAGCCGGTCGACGAAGTGCGTCAGGTCCTCGGTGAGCACCGAGCGGTCGTAGTCCCGTTTATGCGCCGACCAGCGGGTGTTGGCGGGGTCGGCGAGGAAGCGCGAGACGTGGTCGACGGAGGCGATGCGGTCGCGCACGACTTGGGGGTCGGTGCGCCGCCGGGGCCCGGCGCCCTCGCGGACGCGCCAGTAGTAGACGTGTTCGTGCAGGACGTCCACGGCCTCGGCGAGGAAGTGCGCCGGGATGGTCAGCGGGGTGTCCTCGTAGAGCACGCCTTCGGGGAAGGCGAGGCGGTGGCGGTCCCAGAAGGTGCGGCGGAACACCTTGTTCCAGGCGGTGTGGTCGGACAGCAGGCCGAGGTCCTCGGTGATGTGTGTGGCGGTCCGGGTGCGTTTCAGGTGCCGGTGCTGCCACGCCTGGCTGCGGCCCGCCGCCGTGAGCCGGTAGACGTTGCCGGTCGCGAAGTCGGAGCCGGACCCGTCGAGGAGGCCGACCAGCCGTTCGTACGCGCGCCGCGGCAGCACGTCGGCGCTGTCCGCGAACGCCAGGTACTCCGTGCCCGGCGCGGCGTGCCGGGTCCCGGTGTTGCGGGCGTGGCCCGTACCGTAGTTGTGCTGGCGCACGAGGCGGAAGCGCGCGTCGCGCTCCGCGAAGGCCCGCGCGATGTCCGGGCCCGCGTCCGCGGACCCGTCGTCGACCACCACCACGTCCAGTTCGCGCAGGGTCTGCGCGGCGAGTGAGGCCAGGCACTCCCACAGATGCTCGGCGCCGTTGTGGACGGGTACGACGACGGTGAGCCGGGGCGACATGGCGGGAATTCATCCCTTTCCGGGCGGACGATGGGGTACGGGGCGAACGGTTCAACTCCCCATCGGCGTTACGGTCACCCTCGCCTGGGCCGATCGGGTGAGCCGCCGGAGCACCGCCCGGTGATCGTCCGGTGGCCCAGGGGTGAACGCCCGGTTGCCGCCCCGTCTCCCGCTGTCTCCCGCCGCTCTCACTTCACCGCGCCCGCCATCACCCCGCTCACGAACTGCCGCTGGAAGGCGAAGAAGACGGCCAGCGGAACGATCATCGACAGGAACGCGCCCGGCGCGAGGATGTCGATGTTGCTGCCGAACTGCCGGACCTGCTGCTGGAGCGCGACCGTGATCGGCGGGTTGCCGCTGTCCGCGAAGATCAGCGCGATCAGCATGTCGTTCCACACCCACAGGAACTGGAAGATGCCGAGCGAGGCGATGGCCGGGCCGCCGAGCGGCATCACGACCCGCGTGAACAGCCGCACCTCGCCCGCCCCGTCGAGCCGGGCCGCCTCCAGCAGCTCGCGGGGGATCTCCGCGAAGAAGTTCCGCAGCAGGAAGATCGCGAAGGGCAGCCCGAAGGCCGTGTGGAAGAGCACCACGCCCGGCGTCGTCTCGAAGATCCCCAGCGCGTTGAAGAGCTTCGCGACCGGTACGAGCGCGACCTGCACGGGCACCACGAGCAGTCCCACCACGACCATGAACCACCAGTCGCGGCCCGGGAATTCGAGCCAGGCGAACGCGTACCCGGCGAGCGCGCCGATGATCACCACCAGCAGCGTCGCGGGGACCGTGATCAGCGCCGTGGTCAGCAGCGAGTGCGTGACCGTGTCGTTGTTCAGCAGCTTGCTGTAGCTGTCGAAGGTCAGCTGCGCCGGGTGGCTGAAGACCTTCCACCACCCCGTGGCCGCGATGTCGGAGCGGTCGCGCAGCGAGGAGATCAGCAGCCCGACCGTCGGCATCAGCCAGAAGAGGCCGACGAGGATCAGCACGACCCGCATCGCGCCGCCGCTCACGCGCGCCGCGATCCGCGACGGCAGCGACCGCCTCGCCCGCACCGCGGTGTTCACCACGGCCGTGTTCACGCCAGTCATCGCCTGCGCTCCCTTCGCATGCGCCGGATGTTGATCAGCATCACCGGCAGCACGAGCAGCAGCAGGAAGACGGCGATGGCGCTGCCGATGCCCTGGTTGACGTCGGTGCCGAAGGACGACTGGTAGAGCTGGAGCGCGAGCACATTGGCGTTGTCGAGGCTGTTGCCCGGCGCGATGATGTAGACGAGGTCGAAGATCTTCAACACGTTGATCATGAGCGTGACCATGACGACCGCCAGCACCGGGGCCAGCAGCGGCACCGTGACCCGGCGGAACACCTGCCACTCGTTCGCCCCGTCCACCCGCGCCGCCTCCATCAGCTCCCGGGGCACGCTCGCCAGCCCCGCCGCGATCAGCACCATCGCGAACCCCGCCCACATCCACACATAGCTGCCGATGATGGCCGGGGTGACGAGGGAGGGGCCGAGCCAGTCGATGCCGTTGTACGGGGCGGCGAAGTTGCTGCCCGGCAGCCGCAGCCGGGCCCCGTCGGCGGCGGCCGGCAGCGTGAACGTACCGTCGGCGGAGGTCTTCGTCCCGGCGACCGTACGCCCGTCCTTGACGGCCTCGACCTTGACGCCCTTGAGCGCGTTCTCGCTCGGATCGATCTTTCCGTCCGTGCCGCCGCCGCCCCGTACGACGTCCCGCCAGACCGTGCCGGTGACCTTCCCGGCCACCGGGCGGGCCTGGGCCGCCTGCGCCGCGCCGCTCACGTCCGACGGCTTCACCGCGACCAGCGGCAGCGCGACCGGACTGCCGGCGGAGACCGTCGCCTCGGTCGTGTACGAGCCCTTGGATGTCGATGCCAGCCCGGCGTCCGGGCGGGGGTGCGCGCCCGGGAACGCGGACGTCCCGGCGAAGGTGTCGTGCACCGACACCCACACCGCGTTGGCGACGCCGCGGTCCGGGTCCTGCTCGTACACCAGCCGGAAGATGATGCCCGCGGCCAGCATCGAGATGGCCATCGGCATGAAGACCACCAGCTTGAACGCCGTTCCCCAGCGCACCCGTTCGGTGAGCACCGCGAAGATCAGCCCGAGGGCGGTGGCCACCGACGGCGCGACCACGACCCAGATGACGTTGTTCTTCAGGGCCGTGCGGATGCGTTCGTCGGTGAAGACCTCCTGGTAGTTGTCGACGCCCACGAAGCCGTTGCCGGAGGCGTCGAAGAGGCTGCGGTAGACCGAATAGCCGATGGGGTAGACGACGAGGGCGCCGAGCAGCGCCAGCGCGGGCAGCAGGAAGCAGGCCGCCACCCACGGGCGGGTGCCCAGCACGCTCCTGCGCTTCTTCCCGTTCTTCTGCACGGGCGGTACGGGGCCAGGGGCCGCCGCGCCGCCCGCTGTCGCGGTCGACATCGTGACGAGCCTCCGTCCGTCAGTTCTGGTACGCCTTGGCCGCGTCGGCCTCCAGCTTCTTCTGGGCGCCGGCGACGTCCTTGGGGTTGATCAGAAAGTCCTGGAGGTCCTTCCACTCGCCCTGCCCCGGCTTGCCGCCGAAGGACGCCGGGGCCTGGTCGGACATGTCGAAGCGGAAGCCGTCGCCCGCCGCGATGAGCGCCGAGGCGATCTTGCGCAGCACCGCGTTGGGGTAGGCGCCGAGATCGAGGTTCTTGTTCGCGGAGATGTAACCGCCCTGCTGCGCCCAGATCCTGGAGGCGTCCGTGGAGGCCAGGAAGGTCAGCAGCGCCTGCGCCGCGCGGCTGTTCTTCAGCGCGACCCCCACGTCGCCGCCGGTCACCACCGGCGGCTTGGCGCCGACCGCCGGGAACGGGAAGACCTTGGCGTCCGTGCCCAGTTCGGCCCTGGCGTCGGCGACGTTGGCCGCGGCGAAGTCGCCCTCGAAGACCATCGCCGCCTGCGCCTTGGCGCCGCCCGCGAAGGTCTGGGTCACCGAGTCCGGGAACGCCGTGTGCAGCGCCCCGCTGCCGCCCCCGGCGAGCAGGTCCTGTTTGCCGAAGAGCTGGCCGAGCGTGGTCAGCGCCGCCTTCACCGACGGGTCCGTCCACTTGATCTTGTGCTGGGCGAGCTGGTCGTACTTCTCCGGGCCCGCCTGGGAGAGATACACGTTCTCGAACCAGTCCGTCAGCGTCCAGCCGTCCGCGCCGCCCACCGAGACCGGCGTGACGCCCCAGTCCGCGATCAGTTGCGCCTGATCGAGGAACGCGTCCCAGGTCTTCGGCTCCTTCGCGCCCGCGTCGCCGAACAGCTTGGTGTTGTACCAGATCAGCGACTTGTTGCTGACCTTGTAGTACACGCCGTACCGCTTGCCCTCATACGAGCCGAGCTCCTGCCAGCCCTTGGAGTAGTTCTTGGTCAACTGCCCCTCGGCCTCGGCGGACAGCGGCTTGACCCAGCCCTTCTTCGCGAACTCGTGGAGCACCCCGACCTGCGGGAGCATCGCCACGTCCGGCGGGTCGCCGCCCGCGATCTTCGACCCTATGAAGGCGGCCATGTCGTCGCCGCTCGGCACGAACTCCGTGGCGACTCCGGTCCGCCGGGTGAATTCCTGAAGGACCTTGGTGAAGTTCTTCTGCTCCGTGCCCGTCCACACGGCCGTCACCTTGAGCTTCTGCCCGTTCAGCCGCGGCAGCCGGACGGACTCCGCGGCGTTCGACGAGCCGCCGGCCGGAGAGCCGTTGTCGTTCCCGCCGTCGTCGCTGCACCCCGAGGCGGCCAGGGCGATCGCCCCCGCCGCGAACACCGCCAGAGCACCGCGCGACACGCGTGCCGTACGCAGCGATGAGCGCATTGCCGTCCCTCCCCGTGCGGTCCCCGACCCCGCGGGCAGCCGCACCGCGCATGGCTCCGGCGCGCGCCCTGTCCCGTGCGACAGTCCTACGCCGGGTCACGGTCGGCCGCAATACCGCCCGCGACGTCAAGTAGCCGATCGTGACCGGGCCGTGATGAGGAGGCGGGGGCGTGCGGAGGGCTGTGGGGGCGCGTTGTCCGCCTACGGGCGCGCCGCCGTTCCGCCGCGCGTCACAGCAGCGGCGGCGCGGTCTCCGCGCCCGCCGACTGGGCCGCACGCTGCAAGGCGCTCGCCAGCAGCGCCAGGTCGGTCGGGCCGTTGCCGAGCTCGCGCAGCGGGCGGCGGGTCGGCGGGTCGCCCATCCGCTGCCAGTCCAGCGGCACCACCGTCGGGCGCAGCGTCGCCGTGCGCGGGATGCGGCCGGTGACCCGGCCCGCCTGGAACGGCGTCACCGCGCAGTCGTCCGGGCGGTGCAGCCTGCCCCGGCCCGGAGCCGGTTCGCCCGAGGAGCCGTCCGCCGATCCGGGACCCTCGGCCACCGGCGGCAGTATCTCCAGGGCTATTCGCAGCCCGGCCCGCTCCACCGCCGCCGTGTCCGCCGTACGGTCCGGGCGGCCGGACGCCGCCACCAGATGCACCCCGAGCCGCTCGCCGTCGCGCGCCACCGCCTCCAGGGCCCGTACGACCGAACCCGCCGACGGGCGGCCCGTACTGCCCAGCGCCGGGGCCACCAGCGCGTCGAAGTCGTCGACGAGGACCACCAGCCGGGGCAGCGCGGTCTGGGCCGTACGCTCCGAACCGCCGCGCTGCGTACGGAGCTTGAGGGTGCCGCTCATCGACGGGTCGATGTCCCCGGAACCGGACGCGCCCGGCGCCGGCGGGTCGCTGGGGCGGCGCGGGGAGATGACGCGCGGCGCGGCGGCGTGCTGCGCGTGCCAGCCGGCGAAGTCCAGGCGGCCCAGCAGCTCGGCCCGGCGCTTGAGCTCCGAGCTGAGCGCCTGCGCGAACTCGCGCATCCGCACCGGGTCGGCCGCCGCCAGATACGTGGACACCTGCGGCAGGTCCGTGCAGACCCGCAGCCCCTCGCCGCGCTCCGCACCCGCGCCGTCGACCAGGACGAGGGAGAGCCGGTCCGGGCGCTCGGCCGCGGCGAGCGAGGCGGCGAGGGTGCGCAGCATCTCCGACTTGCCGGTGCCGGGGCCGCCTTCGACGAGCAGATGCGGGCCGTCGGTCGCCAGATCCACCGTCAGCGGGCCGCGCGGGCCCGCGCCGAGGACGGCCAGCACCCGGCCGCCGGCCGGCGCCCCCGGGCCCGGCGCCTCGGCGGAGGCCGCCCAGCGGGCGGTGAGGGAGGCCGGGGTCGCGCGGGCCAGGCCCAGCTCGTCGAGGAGCCGGGCGGTACGGGGCAGAGCCGCGGCCACCCGCGCGGGGCCGGGGCCGGCCGCGGCGTCCGAGGGGCGCAGCGGGGCCAGGGCACGGGCGAAGTGCTCGGCCCAGGCGGGGGAGACGGCGTCGAGGGTGGCGACGACGGCCGGGCCGTTGCCGTTGGCTGTGCTGCCGCTCGTGCCGCCGCTCGTACGGGTCGTGCCGCGCGAGTCCAGGCCCGCCAGCGCCCCGATGTGGGTCGCCGGGC
>NZ_JBHVHQ010000394.1:0-7587 GCF_042800135.1 Streptomyces sp. NPDC057654
CCAGCCACGAGACGGGCCGCAGACAGCAAACCGACAGCCGCCCCACCCCCTCCCTCCCGCTGCCGGCGCTCTGGACCCGGAGGGTCCGAGACGAAACCCGCACCCGGCCGAGCAGAATGCCGCCCCACCCGGCAGCACCCCCCCATCCCCGCTCCTGGCGGAATGGCGGAGGCCAATGAGCCTCCAGACCACGCGGTGGCCAGGGAACTGCGCGAAGAGCTTGCCTTGACCGTAGAGATACGCGCCTTGTTGGTCGTGGACTGGGTGGAGCCGCATGGCCCCTGGGACGATCAGCTGGCCTTCATTTTCGATGGTGGTGTGGTCGATGACGGCAGGGCTGCCGATCTGCGACCGCACGACGAAGAACTCTCCGAACTGGCCTTTGCCACCTACGACGAGTCGAGAAGGCTGCTGCCCCCGAGGCTGGCCCGGCGCTTCGAGGCAGCCGTAAAGACTGTCTCGGACGGGCAAATGCGCTACCTGCGCAACGGGAGACTCCTCTGGTAGCCGGGCCTGTGCGAGAGGGGAGCGGGCCCCTGCCAGGACAGCGTCACCCCCGCGGCGCAAGCGCCCCCCACCGCACCGTGACCTCCCCCTGCCGCCAGCGGCGCGGGCTGTCCGTCAGCGGCCAGGCCGTCGCGAGTGAGGCTGCCGTGCGGATCCAGCGTTGGCGGGCGCCCAGGGCGGCGTAGGGGGCGGCGGAGGCCCAGGCGTGGTCGAAGTCGCGGAGGAAGGCGTGGACGGGCTCGCCCGGTACGTTGCGGTGGATGAGGGCCTTCGGGAGGCGTTCCGCCAGGTCGGAGGGGCGGTCCAGGGAGGCCAGGCGGGCCGCGAAGGTGACCGTGCGCGGGCCCTCGGGGCCCAGCGCGACCCACACGTGGCGGCGGCCGATCTCGTCGCAGGTGCCCTCCACCAGCAGCCCGTCCGGGGCGAGCCGCGCGCATAGCCGGGCCCACACGGCGGCGACCTCCGCCTCGTCGTACTGCCGCAGCACGTTGGCCGCCCGGATCAGGACAGGCCGCCGGCCGCCCGGCAGCGGCACCTCGAAGCCGCCGTGCGCGAAGACCAGCCCGTCCCGCTCGTACGGCAGCGCCGCCGCGACCCGCGCCGGGTCGATCTCGACGCCGACGACCTCGGCCCCCGGCCGTACGGTCCGCAGCCGGGCCAGCAGCTCGACGGCGGTCCAGGGGGCGGCCCCGTACCCCAGGTCCACCGCGACGGGGTCGGAGCTGCGGAGCAGCACGGCGGCGTGCGCGGCGGCGATCCAGCGGTCCATGCGGCGCAGCCGGTTCGGGTTGGTCGTGCCGCGGGTCGCCGAGCCCACGGGCCGGGCATGGGACGGCGCGGAGGAGGTCGGTGCGGACTTCCGGGTGGGCTGGGCGGGCATGGCGACGAGCCTAGGCGGTGCGCCGCCGAAGGCCCGGTCACGGACCGGGCAAGCAGCCACTCGGGTGGTCAGCGTCACGTTTTGGCAAAACAGGAAATTGGAGCTCACTCCTCCGGTGTTGCAAGGCTGACAGCTGTAGCCCGCCTACGCAGGAGGACACGTACGGTGAGCCAGTACGTACCGCGGCTCGGCACGCGCCGAAGCCGCACCCACGGCCCGCTCGCCGGGCCGTCGCGACTGCGCCGCACCTCCCGGCGGCCCCGCCGCATCGCCATGCTGAGCGTTCACACCTCCCCGCTGCACCAGCCCGGCACGGGCGACGCGGGCGGCATGAACGTCTACATCGTCGAACTCGCCAAACGCCTCGCCGCGATCAATATCGAGGTCGAGATCTTCACCCGCGCCACCACCGCGTCCCTCCCGCCCACGGTCGAGCTGGCCCCCGGCGTCCTGGTCCGGCACATCGACGCGGGCCCGTACGAAGGGCTCGCCAAGGAGGAGCTGCCCGCCCAGCTCTGCGCCTTCACGCACGGCGTGATGCAGGCGTGGGCCGGGCACCGCCCCGGCTACTACGACCTCGTCCACTCCCACTACTGGCTCTCCGGCCACGTCGGCTGGCTCGCCGCCGAGCGCTGGGGCGCGCCGCTGGTACACGCCATGCACACCATGGCCAAGGTCAAGAACGCCGCACTGGCCGCCGGCGACACGCCCGAGCCCGCCGCGCGCGTGATCGGCGAGACGCAGATCGTACGGGCCGCCGACCGGCTCATCGCCAACACCGCCGAGGAGGCCGAGGAGCTCATACGGCACTACGAGGCCGACCCCGGCGAGGTCGCCGTCGTGCACCCCGGCGTCAACCTGGAGCGGTTCCGCCCGCAGGGCCCCGGCGTGCGCGCGAGCCGCGCCGCCGCCCGCGCCCGGCTGGGGCTGCCGCAGGACGCGCTCGTACCGCTCTTCGCGGGCCGCATCCAGCCGCTCAAGGCCCCGGACATCCTGCTGCGCGCGGTCGGCGTGCTGCTGGACGAGGAGCCCGCGCTGCGTTCGCGCATCGTCGTGCCGGTCGTCGGCGGGCCCAGCGGCAGCGGCCTCGCCAAGCCGGAGCAACTGCACAAGCTGGCGGCCCGGCTCGGCATCGCGGACGTCGTGCAGTTCCGGCCGCCGGTCGGCCAGGACCGGCTCGCAGACTGGTACCGCGCCGCGTCCGTGCTGGTCATGCCCTCCTACAGCGAATCCTTCGGCCTGGTGGCCGCCGAGGCGCAGGCGTGCGGCACGCCGGTCGTCGCGGCGGCGGTGGGCGGGCTCCCCGTGGCCGTACGCAACGGGGAGAGCGGCTTCCTCATCGACGGCCACGACCCCGCCGACTACGCGCACGCCCTGCGGCGCTTCGCCGACGCCCCGGAACTGGCCGACCGCATGGGCGAGCGGGCCGCCCGCCACGCCCAGTCCTTCGGCTGGGACACCGCGGCCTCGGCGACGGCCGACGTCTACACCGCCGCGATGCAGGAACAGCGGCGTCGCCTACGCTCGACCCATGGCTGACATGACGGACACGGCGGACGCGCGGCAGGTCATCGAGGCGACGCTCAAGGATGCCGAGCTGGAGTGGGAGTCCCCTTCCAGCGGTACGTACGTGGTCAAGCTGCCCGGCACCCGCAAGCTCTCCACCACCTGCTCCCTGGTCGTCGGGCAGCACTCCCTCTCCGTCAACGCCTTCGTCGTCCGCCACCCGGACGAGAACGAGGCCGCCGTCCACCGCTGGCTCCTGGAGCGCAACACCCGCCTGTACGGCGTGAGTTACGCCATCGACCACCTCGGCGACATCTACCTCGTCGCCCGCCTGCCGCTGGCCGCGATCACCCCCGAGGAAGTCGACCGCATCCTCGGCACCGTCCTGGAGAACGCCGACGGCTCCTTCAACACGCTCCTTGAGATGGGCTTCGCGACGGCGATCCGCAAGGAGTACGCCTGGCGCACGTCGCGCGGCGAGTCCACCCGCAACCTCGACGCGTTCACGAATCTGACCAAGGAGTAGCGGACCTTTCGGCTCTCCATTCCAGCCCGTCCCGGCGATTGAGGGCCGGGGTCCGGGGCAGAGCCCCGTGCAATGAGGCGAAGGCGATGCCTCGCTCCCACCCCCTTCCGCCCGCCGCAGGCGCATGGCATTGTCACGCCTGTCGCTCATATGAACAGTGTTCATATCCATGGAAGGCGGGCTCATGGACCTCACCCGACGCAAACTCCTCGGCAGCGCCATCGCCACGGCGGCCGGAGCCACTGTGCTCGCCGCGCCCGCCATTCCGGCAGCCGCCGCCCCCGCCCCCGCCACCGCCCCCCAAGGCCGAAGACTGTGGCGGGAGTTCACCCACAATCCGTACGCGCACCCGAACATCCCCTACATCGGCCGCGCCGGACACTACGGCGGATCGCGCGATTTCCCCCGCCCCCACGGCCCTGTCGTCAACGTCCTCCACTACGGCGCGAAGCGCGACGGATCCGCCGACTCCGCGCCCGCCATCAACCGCGCCATCGAGGCTGCCGGACGGCGCGGCGGCGGCACGGTCACGGTGCCCCCGGGCACGTACCGCATCGACGACGTCATCCGCATCGGCTACGACAACGTCGTCCTGCGCGGCGCCGGCTCCTCCCGCACCACCCTGCACGCCACCCGCAGCCTCACCGAGATCGTCGGCCCGTACGGCAGCCGCTACGGCGGGAACAAGTCGGCCTGGTCCTGGGCCGGCGGCCTCATCTGGATCTGTCCGCGCGAGCGCCGGCGCGCGCTCACCGACGCGATCAGGGAAGAGGACTGGCCGTTCGAGGGCTGGACCGGCAACAAGCGCGACGAGTTCCGCACCCTCACCGCCATCAGCACGCCCGCACGGCAAGGAGATTGGACGGTCTCCGTCGCCGACCCGTCGCGCCTGCGCCGCGGCGACCGCGTCCTGCTGCGCCTCACAGACGACACCGGCCACACCCTCCTCCAGCACATGGCGGGCGACGTCGAGGGGGCGCGCGGCTACCAGTGGGCCGACAAGACCAAGCTCACCTCGTACGTACCGTACGAATGGCCGTGCCGCGTCACCGCCGTACGCGGCCGACGGGTGACCCTGGACCGGCCGCTGCCCCTGGACGCGCGCCCCGAGTGGCGGCCCGAACTCACCACCCTGGTGCGGCCGGTGACCGGCAGCGGCGTCGAGGGGCTGACGCTCGACGTCGTCGAGACGCCGCAGGCCAAGCACCTGCTGGACAAGGGGTACAACGGCGTCGCCCTCCAGTGCGCGTGGGACTGCCGCGTCGACGACGTACGCGTCAACAACGTCGACAACGGCTTCCTGCTCGTCGCCGCCAAGGCGTGCACCCTGCGCCGCACCCGCGTCTCCGGGCGCGGCAGCCACCATCCGTACTGCTGCCGCGAGGGCTCGCACGACAACCTCGTCGAGGAGTTCGCGATCGACGACCGTACGGTCCCGGCCCCGCCCGGCACGCAGCTGCACGGCATCAATGTCGAGGGGCTCTCCAGCTACAACGTCTGGTCGCGCGGCCGCATGGAGATGGGGACCTTCGACACGCACCGCGGGATGCCGTTCGCCGACGTACGGACGGACATCACCGTGAACAACACCGGTTCGCACGGCGGCGACGCGAGCGCCGGGCCGCTGTACGGGGCGCGGTTCACGCACTGGAACGTACGCGTCGTCAACGGGCGGGCCGGTTGCGTGAAGATCGACGACATCGCGCCGTACAGCGCGACGGTGGGCATCAGCGAGGTCAGGGAGTTCGGCCAGGTGGACGTACCGGACTTCAAAGGGCCGCTGCACGCGCGCGTGGAGGCGTACGGGCACCCGGAGTCCGTATGGCCGCGGAATCTGTACGAGGCTCAGCGGGCGCTCTGAGGGCGTGCTCAGCTCACCCGGTCCGCCGGAGCGTCATGCTCCGCCGGACCGGGGAGGCTCTCGGGGGCGGCTCCCTCCTCGTCCGGCAGGCCGCGCATGAGAAGCCAGTACCCGACCGCGGTCACCGTCCCCACCGCCGCGCAGCCGCCCCACAGCCAGGGGGCCCCGTACGCGTCGATCACCCGGCCGCCGATGAGCGGCGCGGCCAGCGAGCCGACGGACCAGGACAGGGAGTACACGCCCTGGTAGCGCCCGCGCCCGTGGGTGGGGGAGAGCCGTACGACCAGCCCCATCTGTACGGGCGCGTTGACGACCTCGGCCAGCGTCCAGACGGCGACCGTCAGCGCGTACAGCCAGAGCGAACCCGCGAAGGCGGTCAGCCCGAAGCCGTAGCCCGCCAGGAGCGCCGAGGCGATCAGCAGTTTTCCGGGGCTGCGGTGCTGGATGAAGCGGGTGACGGGGATCTGGAGCAGCACGATGAGCACGCCGTTGACGCCGATGGCGAGCCCGAAGTCGCCGCTGGAGAAGCCGTCGGTGCCCATCGCGACGGGCAGGGCCACGGAGCCTTGCTGGAAGATCAGTCCGATGAGGATCGAGAGGGAGACGAGGCCCATGAAGCGGCCGTCACGGAGCACTGTGCCGAGGTTCACGGGCGGTGCGGCGGGTTTGCCGGCGGCGTCGGCCGCGTTCGGCGCGTGGTCGGGGCGGGACTCCGGGAGCTTGACGAAGACGAGGACGGCGCAGGCCAGCGTCATCACGGCCTCGATGAGGAACCCGGCGCGGTAGCTGTACTCGGCGATGAAGCCCGCGCCGATGGAGGAGAACGCGAACCCGAGGTTGATCGCCCAGTAGTTCAGGGAAAAGGCCCTCACCCGGTCCTCGGGGGCGACGATGTCCGCCATCATCGCCTGTACGGCGGGCCGCGATCCGCTGGCGGCCATGCCGACGAGCAGCGCGACGCCCGCGATGGCGACGGGGTGCTGCACGAACGCGAGCACCGCCACCAGGACGGCGGTCGAGGACTGCGCGACGAGCATGGTCGGCCGCCGTCCGAGCCGGTCCGTCAGCACGCCCGCGCCGATGGAGGCGACGGCGCCGCCGAGCCCGTACAGGGCCGCCACGAGCCCGGCGAAGGACGCGCTGTAGCCGCGCTCGATCGTCAGGTACAGGGCCATGAACGTGGCGACGAACGCGCCGAGGCGGTTGACGAGGGTGGACGTCCACAGCCACCAGAAGGCCCGGGGGAGCCCGGACACACTCTCCTGCACGGCGCGGCGCATGCCGTTCGCGGACGTGGACAAGGCGGGACCCCCGAGGTATCTGCCAGTTGCGTGAGTGACACATGTAAGTGGCGCATGTGATGACCGCAACTTACAAAGGACGAGCGGTGCCGCGCTATTCAATTGACGGTGATCGTCAATCGTGCGGGCGCGGGCGGGCGCGGGCCCCGGCCGGCCCCGGTCGCCGGGTCGATTACGCTCAGAGGCATGGCCGACGCACCGTACAAGCTGATCCTCCTCCGCCACGGCGAGAGCGAGTGGAACGCGAAGAACCTGTTCACCGGCTGGGTGGACGTCAATCTGAACGAGAAGGGCGAGAAGGAGGCGGTCCGCGGCGGTGAGCTGCTGAAGGACGCCGGTCTGCTCCCCGACGTGGTCCACACCTCGCTCCAGAAGCGCGCCATCCGCACCGCGCAGCTGGCGCTGGAGGCCGCCGACCGCCACTGGATCCCCGTCCACCGCTCCTGGCGGCTGAACGAGCGCCACTACGGCGCGCTCCAGGGCAAGGACAAGGCGCAGACCCTGGCCGAGTTCGGCGAGGAGCAGTTCATGCTCTGGCGCCGCTCGTACGACACCCCGCCGCCGGCCCTTGAGGACGGCGCCGAGTTCTCCCAGAGCGACGACCCGCGCTACGCCGCGATCCCCAGCGAGCTGCGCCCGCGCACCGAGTGCCTCAAGGACGTCGTCGTCCGCATGCTGCCGTACTGGTACGACGGCATCCTCCCCGACCTCCTCGCCGGCCGCACCGTCCTGGTCGCCGCCCACGGCAACAGCCTCCGCGGCCTGGTCAAGCACCTCGACGGCATCTCCGACGAGGAGATCTCCGGCCTGAACATCCCCACCGGCATCCCCCTCGCCTACGAACTCGACGCCGACTTCCGCCCCGTCAAGCGCGGCGGCACGTACCTCGACCCGGACGCCGCCAAGGCCGCCATCGAGGCAGTGAAGAACCAGGGCAAGAAGAAGTAGTCGCAGGGCGGCCGACAGCGGTCACCGCACACGCGACATGTGGGGCCCCGGCCGACCG
>NZ_JBHVHQ010000395.1:0-7567 GCF_042800135.1 Streptomyces sp. NPDC057654
GAAGTGGTCCTGAATGGCGCGGGCGGCCGGCGGGCCGCCGAAGACGCCGCCGACGATCACGCCGACGAGCAGCAGCGTGAGGAGGACGCGGGTGATCCAGCGGCCGTGCTCACGGTGCAGCCGCGGGCGCTGACCGGCGTACGGGCCCTCGGCGATCGCGTCCCGCTCGTCGGAGAGCGGGCTGGCGCACTGCCGGCAGAAGTGCCGCCGCGGCGGGTTCACCGTGCTGCAATACCGGCACGGGTCGCCGAAGTCGGCCATCGGCACGCCGGGCGTACGGACGCGGGGCCGCTGCGTCTCGGGGCGGCCGGGCAGCACCGAGCCGGGCGCCTCCGGCGGGGCGGACGGCGGGGTGGCGTCCGGTACGGGCACGAGCAGCGCGCGGATCGCGGTGTCGGACCGGTTCGGGGGCTCCACGGGGCGGTGCGGCTCCCAGTCGGCGCCGGGCCGCGCGGGCGGCGCGGTGGGCGTTTCCGGGGCCTCGGGGGTGTGTGAGGCGTTCGGGGCGGGCTGGGGCGGTTCGGCGGGCTCGGCGGCGTTCTGCGCCATGGGCCAGTCGTCGTCGGCGTCCCGCCGCGCGCGCCGGTCGCCGGGTGCCGGGGGCATCGGAATGGTGTTCTCGGTGTCGGGGTCCTCGAAACCGGGCCGGGCCTGCTGGGACGCGCCGTCGGCCGCGCCCGGTGCCGCCGCGCCCGGCATGGGGCCCGCGGGGGGCAGCGGCGCGGAAGGTGCGGCGGGTGCGGTGGGCGCCTGCTCGGTGTGCGGGGCCGGGGCCGGGTTGGAGCCGTACGGGCCGCCCTGCGCGTCCGCCCCGGGCTTCTGCCCCGGCTGCGGCCCCGCCGAGCCCGTACCCGAGCCCGTAGCCGACGGAGCGCCCCGGTCGTGCGGCGAGCCGTCGCGCGGGGCCAGCCGGCCGCCCTGGATGCTGCCGCCGTCTCTCGGGGTCGGGGCCGGCCTCGGGGGCGGGGACGTGTCCACCTCCGGCGTCTTCTTCGAGGAACTGTCGGCCGGCGACGTGGCCGGGGAGGAGTCCCAGCGCAGGAAGCCGCCGCAGGAGTCGCAGAAGGACTGGCCTTCCTGGCGCGCCGGGGTTCCGCAGTCCGGGCAGGCGGCGGCGGGGGCGTCAGACATGGTCGGATCCCTTCGGGTCGGCGGGGGCCGGGGCTACCTCGGCGGTGAACGGAAGGTGCGCGGGGCGGGCCGCGGAGACGATGGCGTGCAGCCGGTGCGCGTCGACCGCCGCCGGGTCGGGGACGTACAGCGTCACCTTGAGGAACGCCTCGGGCGTGCCGGGGAACGCGCCCAGCGGGCGCGCCGACCAGGTGGCGCCGCCGCTCTCCGTGATCTCGGGCGTGACGCCGAACGCCAGCCGCACCGCGTCGGACAGCCCCTGGCAGGTGCCCCGCACCCGGTGCAGGGAGACGGCCGTCGCGACCGCGTGGCGGCGCAGCGCCAGCGGCTCCGTGCCGTCCAGCTCCGCGCCCACCCAGGTCGTCAGCCAGTCGATGAAGTCGTCCGGCGCGAGGGCCGGCATGAAGTACGCCTCCAGGCAGTCCAGGACGTTGAACAGCGGCGCCAGCACCACGTCCAGGCCCTCGACGAAGCGCAGCGCGAAATCGTCCTCGGCGTAGATGCCGGGGAGCTGGTCGCCGAGCGGGTACGGGGTGCCGAGCCCGTCGACCGAGCCCCGGCAGGCGGGCGGCGGTACCGCCTCGATCGGTGTCGTCATCGCGGTTACCGGGCCTCAATCACGCGGACGCGGTGGTCGAAGGGGAACAGCAGCGCCGACGGCGCGAGCTCTATGCGGTCGGTGGCGTCGCCGCGCCGGCCGGTCAGCGGGTCGGCGGGGTGCAGCAGCACCTCGTCCACCAGCTCCACGCCGGGCACCCGCTGGAGCGCCGCGAAGATCTCGCCGGAGCGCAGCGGCCGGCCGAACGGCCAGCCCTCGCCGTGCGCGCCGCCCGTCAGCGGGTCGAGGTAGGCGTACAGCGCGTCGAGCGCCTCGGCCCGTACCCGCTCGGCCTGCGCGGCGCGGAACGAGTGCAGCGTCGCGACGACCGTGACGCCCTGGTAGAACGGCGGGCCCACCGACAGCCGGGTGCCCAGCGGGCGGCGCTCGTCGAGGAACTCCGTGACGCGGCCGAGGAGTTCGTCGCCCGGCACCAGCTGCTCGAAGCGGAGCCGGCCGCCCCGGTCGGAGACGGCCTGCGGGACGACGAGGACCCGCACCGCGTTGTCGCCGTGGTCGTGCTGGTCCGCCGCGAGGCAGGCGATACGGGCGGTCTCGGGCGCTGCGCGGCGCGCCAGTTCCTCGTAGTCCCGCGCGGTGACGGCCCGTTCCTGGGCGCGCAGCGCGATGGGGGCCCGTACCTTCGCCTCCTCGACCGTCTCGCCGTCGACGCCGCCGCGCGCGGCCTCCCGGTTCGCGACGCGCGCGATGTACGGGATGGAGCTGCGCAGCACCTGGATCGCGCCGCGCGCCACATTGCCGCCGCGCCCGCCGCCGGTGCGGTAGCGGGTGGCGCGGATCATCGCGCCCTTCGCGGGCACCGCGCCGAACTGGTGCACCTCGCCGTCCGCCTGGCGCACGGACGGGCCGAAGGCGACCTCGCCGGTGGCCGCGTCCAGGGTGAGGTGCCGGTCGTCGGGGCCCGAGCGCGCGAAGTCGCCGACGACCTCCCAGCTCTGCCAGCCGTCGCCCTCCGAGACCTCCAGCAGCAGCGGCGGGTAGTCCCCGACGACGGGCGCGTGCGCGAGCCGCAGCCGCTGGCCGGGCACGCCCGAGGACTCGCCCAGCGACTCGTCCTGGACGACGTCGGCGTGGGCGGCGGTCGTCGTGCCGCCGATGGTGAACGCGGACGCGGCCCGTACGGTCGGCGAGGCGCTGTAGAACGGCTGGCCCGGCGCGGCCTCCGTGACCCGGCAGCGCAGCCAGCCCGCCTCGCGGCGGCCGACGCGCGAGAGCAGATGGCCGGAGGGGATGTGCAGCACGACCTCGCCGGGCCGGTTGAGGCCGCCGGTGGAGTCCTCGTCGACCTCGCACTCGATCCAGCCGTCGGCCGTCCACGCCTCCCAGCACAGCGGCGGCTGCCGGGGGTCGACGCCGACGCCGTCCACCCGGCTGTCGAGGTTCAGCACCGCGACGCACCGCGGCACGGCCGCCGACAGCCCGAACAGCAGCATGTCGCCGGGTTGCGGCGACTCCCCGAAGACCGCCACGTCGTCGCCGCCGAAGATGTCCTGGCTGCGGTCCTCGGGCGAGGACCCGGACTCCTGCCGCAGCACGGTCTCCAGCTCGCACGGCACGACCGTCAGATCGTCCTCCGTCGCGAAGGCCACCGCCTCCTCGGACTCGGTGCGGCTGGTCGCCACCTCCGTGCCGGTGGGCAGCACGACCGGCTCGTCCTGCGGCGCGGAGAGCCAGAACGTGACGGCCGCGCGGGCCGCGGCCGGCGGGAAGAGGCTGACGCCCAGCAGGTCGAGGAAGGCGAGGTGGTTCTTCTCCGGCACCCGGTTGAGGCGGTAGACGACCTGGTCCGCCATGTGCGCGACGGCCTCGATGAGGGTGACGCCGGGGTCCGAGACGTTGTGGTCGGTCCACTCGGGGCAGCGCTGCTGGATGTAGCGCTTGGCGTCGTCGACGAACTGCTGGAAGCGCCGGTCGTCGAGGTGGGGGGCGGGCAGGGCCATCAGACGTCGCTTTCGGTGGACGGGATCACATAGAAGGGGAAGACGAGGGAGCGCGGGTTGTTGGTGCCGCGCACCGCGTACTGCACGTCGATGTACAGCACGGACGAGTCGTCCGGCGCCGGGCTCACCGTCACGTCCAGCACCTCGATGCGCGGCTCCCACCGGTCCAGCGACAGCCGCACCTCGTACCGGATGCGCCCGGCCGTCGCCTCGTTGACCGGCGCGAAGACCATGTCGTGCACCGCGCACCCGAATTCGGGCCGCATCGGCCGCTCGCCCGGCGCGGTGGCCAGCACCAGCCGCATGGACTCCTCGATCTCGCGCTCGCGGCGGACGAGCGCGATGCCGCCGGAGACATCCGTGCGCATCGGGAACGCCCAGCCCGCACCGACGAATTGCTCACTCATCTGCCGTGGCCCCCTCAGGCTTGCAGAAACACGCGGTCCCGGACCGGCGCACGGCCTCGGACCGGTGCTCGGACTCGGATCGGTGCTCGGACTCGGACATGGACTCGGGTCTTCTTCCTCCGGATCGCACGGATCAGATCGGCAGCGGGATGTCGTTGACGAGCACCACCGGCGTCTCCATGCCCACGATGGACGGGGAGGTGAGCGTCACCGGCCCGGCGGCCTTCATCCCCGCCGTGGCGCCCGCCTGGATCTCCACCGCGGCGCCCGCCTCGATGTTCACGGCGGCGCCCGCGTTGATGTCCGCCTCGGCCCCCGCGGTGACGCCGAACTTCATGCCCGCCTTGATGTCGATCGCGGCCCCGGCGTCGATGCTGATCGAACCGCCGGCCTTCAGCGACAGATTGCCGCCGGCCATGACGTCGACGCTGCGGGTGCCCCTGATGTGCACGCTGCCGTCGGCCTTGATGGTCACACTCGTCTTGACCTCGTCGAGGTGCACGGTGAACTTGCCGTTGCCGGTCTGGAGCCGCACCCCGCTCTTCATCTTCGACTTGGCGTCCACCAGCTCCAGCGTGTGACCGGAACGGGAGGTCAGGCTGCGCCAGTTGACCTTGCCGCTGAGCCCGTCGATGGGGTCGAGGTTGTCGGGGTCGGGGGTCGGCTTGTCCTTCCCGTTGTACAGGCCCGCGATGACGTACGGGTGCTCCAGCGAGCCCCGGTCGAAGGCGACCAGCACCTCGTCCTCGACCTCGGGCATCAGCAGCCCGCCGCCCTTGACCCCGCCGAACTGCGCGACCCGGCACCAGTCGCTCTCGTACGTGTCCGACAGCCACGGGAACGTCAGCTTCACCCGGTTCAGCTTCAGCGGGTCCTTGGCGTTGCTGACCTGCGCCACGACCACGCCCGGCATGGTCGGCGCCTCCTCCGAGCCGCCCGAGGCGAGCCCGTACAGCGAGCGGAACTGCCGCGCCGAGACATGCAGCCAGGTGGTGAACGGCCGCCCCGACTCGAAGACATGGCGGACGCCGGTCGCCGTGTACTTGCCCTCGAAGGGGAAACCGGCGCCCTTGAGCGCGACCGGGTGGCCCGGCCGCATCTCGGGGTTGCCGGTGATCGCCACCTCCAGCTCCGCGAAGGAGTTCGCGACGTCGTCGGCGAGCGCCTTCGCGGCGTGCTTGACCTGCCCCGACGTGGTGTACGGCGTCTGCGTCTCGGTCAGTTCGGACGACCCGAACGGCGACGACACCTGCCCCGGTGTGATGTCCGCGAGGATGTCCTCGCTCTTCGTGGCCTGCGAGTCGGCGTACAGCGAGCGCTTGGCGCGCATGTCCCAGCCGCGCGCGGAGGCCCGCTTGACCTGCCCGGCGGCGGTCACCGACACCCGGGCCTGGGTGGTGTTGTGGCCGAATTCCAGCACGTACGGGGACTGCGCGGCAGGCGTGGTGTCGGAGGGCGCGCCCGAGGCCGACGGCAAGTCCGTGAACTGGAGCTTGCCGTGCTGGTCGAAGTAGAGGTGGACGTCGTTCTCCGCGGCGAGCCGGGAGAGGAAGTCCCAGTCGGTGATGTTGGGCTGCGTCGCCAGCTCGTACACCGTGGGCGTCGAGTCGATCGTGCCGACATCCAGGCCGTTCTTGGTGGCGAGCCGATCGACGATGTCCCCGGCAGTCATGTTCGGGTACCCCTCGACCCGGTGGTTGCGCAGCAGCCGGTGCCCGAGGTCGTAGCCGCGCACCACCAGCGACTTGCCGCCCGCGTCGACGTCCGCCTCCAGCGCGGTGACCTCGCCCGTCAGCATCGGGTCGCCGCGCCGGCCGTCCGTGAACGGGCAGAGCGTCGCCTTCGCGCCCACCTTGATCTGCGGGAACTTCTTCAGGATGTCGCTGCCCGAGTCGTCGAACGTCAGCTGGAACGCGGACGGCACGTTGACGCTCGCGTCCACCCACCCCTCGATGAGGTGGGCGGCCAGCTTGTCGGTCAGCACCGCCCCGCCGATCTCGGCGTAGAGGACGGTGGTGAAGGTCTTCTCGCTCATCAGCGCTCCTCGGCCAGGTCCGGCGCCCGTACCTCGTCGGCGGCGGGCAGCAGCAGTTCGGTTCCGGGGCGCAGCCGCATCGGGTCGTCGATGCCGTTCGCCTCGGCGATCACCCGCCAGCGCGTGGCGTCCCCGTACTCGCGATAGGCCAGCGAGGCCAGCGAGTCGCCCGCCACGGTGCGGGTGATGCGGCGCGCGGAGAGCGCGCCGGACGTCGGGTTCTGCCCCTTGGTGGACATGGCCACCTCGGTCAGCGACAGCGTGCAGGTCGCGCGGATCGGCTCGCCGGTCGGGTTGAACAGGGTGTAGGTCGCGTTGACGGACGTCACGTACGCGATGAACTGCACCGTGTTGAACGAGCCCCACGAGAACCGCACCCACGGCGGCGACGGCCGCTTGGACTGCGAGCTCTGCGACGTCACCTCGCAGCAGGACAGCAGCAGTTCGACGTGCTTCTGCACCTTGCCGGACTTCGGGGTGCCGGACGCGTCCAGGAACACCTCCAGCTGGAGCGTCGCGGGCCGGGTGCCGGTGAACTTCGGCGGCGCGCCGCGCATGTACGCGACCGCCTGCCGCGTCTGCCACTCCGCCTCGCGCCCCATCTGGAGCTGGGTCGGGTTGAACTGGAACTCCACTTCGCCGATCTTCCCGCCCATCGACCCGCCCAGGTCGGTGGGCGGCTGATGGATCGCGAGCGACGCCCGTACCAGGCTCGCTCCCGCCTTGCCGCCGGTGGGCGCGGCCATCAGGCACCTCCCGCGTCAGTGAAACCGTGATGGGCGATCTCAAGGGTCTCGGTCGCCACGCTCGGACTCTCCGGATTGAGACTCGGCCCCTGCCAGCGCACCGGCAGGACCTCCACCAGCCCCCACTGCGCCACGATCGAACCGTTCGCGCGCAACGCCGCGATCTGCGCCGTCGGCCGGCTGATGCCGGTGGCGATCGACGAGATCCACGCGGCCACCCGCGACGTCTCGGCGGTCAGCGGCCGGGTCAGCCGGATCGTGGAGAACGTCACGCGGGACGGCAGCTGCCACACGAAGCCGTTGTTGCCGCCCTCCTGCCGCTGCTCCACCTCGACCTCGGAGGCGAGCCCCTCGCAGCCGTTGAACAGCCCGAGGTCCTGGCCGTCGATGGTCAGCTTGAAGAAGACGGTGGAGCCGGGATCTTCGGTGTTCGGCATGCGTTGGTTCTCTCGCTAGTGGTACGGGCGGGGGCTGGTTTCGAGTGGGTGCCGGCGCCGTTCAGCGCCCGCGGTCGCGCAGCCGCCCGACGCGCTCGCGGTCCCCGCGCAACTCCGCCCGCAACAGCCGCGACAACGGCGCGACGAGCCGCCGCGCCAGGTCGTCGAGCTGGGCGGGGGTGGGGGCGGTCGTGGGCTCCGACTCGGCGGTCACCGATGTCGATCCGCTTGCCGCGGGGGCGGGCGCGGGCG
>NZ_JBHVHQ010000396.1:0-7564 GCF_042800135.1 Streptomyces sp. NPDC057654
GCGTCATCGACCTGGCCTCGTTCGGCGGCGCCCTGCTCGCCGCCCTCCCGGCGGCGCTCTGTCTGCCGTTGCTCGCCGTCACCCTCGGCATGGTCGTCGAGGGCCGGCCCCGGCTGGCCCGCCGGGTGCGGAGGCTGACGGCCCTCGCCGTGCTGCTGCTCGCGCTCCTGGCCGTACAGATCGGGCTCGCGAGCGGCGGGCACCGCCTCGCCCCCCTGGAGTGGATCGAGCTGTGGTCCGGCCCCTGGGGCTGGGCCGCGCAGCCGCTGGTCGCCGCCACCGGCGGATCCGCGCCGGGCTGGCCCGCGGCCGTCGTGCTGCTCGTGGCCGCCGCCGCGGCGGCCCTGCGCTACGGGCATCAGCAGGCCGCGCACGTACCCACCGCCCAGCTGCGCAGCCGCGCGGCGACCTCCTCCGCGGTCTCCGCCGGGATGTGGTCCCTGGAACTGCGCGCCGCCAAGCTGGCCGTCCTGGAGTCGGGCGGCGGCGAGCCCACCTGGCGCGTCAGCGTGCGGGCGCCCCGCAACAAGTACCTGGTCGTCCTGTGGCGGGACCTGCTGGCGCTGCTGCGCACCCCCGGCCGGCTGGGCAGGGCCCTGACCTGGATGGGGTGCGCCGCCCTGACCTCGGGCCTGGGCGTGGAGCTCGGCGGCGAGAAGCGGGTGATCGGGCTCGTACTGGGCCTGCTCTTCGGATACTTCGCGGTCGGCGCGCTCGCCGAGACCGCGCGGCTGGAGACGGACGACGTACGGCGCGCGGCCTGGTCCCCGTTCCGCTTCCGGACGCTGATGCTCCAGCACGCGATCGTGCCCGCCGTGCTCGGCGCCCTGCTGGGGCTGCTCGCGGCCGTGCCGTACGCGGTGGCGGGCGTGCGCTGGCCGCTGCTGCTGATGCCGCTGTGCGCGCTGCCGTTCGCGGCCGCCGCCGTCTTCGCGGCCTGCCGCGGCCCGGCCCGTACGGACCTGATGTTCGTCGGCGGCGCCCTGCCGACCGGCGGGGCCGGGCCCTTCCTGTTCATGGCCTGGTACGCGGCCGGGCCCCTGGTCTCGATCGGCGGGCTGACATTCGTACTCAACTCCGCGCTCTCCCGCGGCCTGGACGGGCGGGGCGTGCTCGACACGGCCTGGATGGCGGCGGCGCTCACCGCCGGCCTGCTGTTCTTCGCCGCCCGCTCGGCCAATAAGCTGATGCGCCGGTAGCCGGGCCGCCGGGTCAGGGGTAGTGCTCCGCCCGCGCCGCCGTGATCAGGGCCGAGACATCGCCCCACTCCAGCCCCGCCACCCGCGCCCGGCGCATCCAGTCGTTGAGCTCGCCGCGCAGCGGCGACTCGGCGAGCGGCTTGGCCTGCGCCTGCTGCGCCGCCGCCCGGCTCACGAACGTACCGACACCGGGCCGCGGCTCCACGAGCCCTTGGTGCTCCAGCTCCCGGTACGCCTTCAGCGTGGTGTTGGGGTTCAGCTTGGTGTCGCGGGCGACCCTGGCCGCGGTGGGCAGCTGGTCGCCCTCCAGCAGGATGCCCAGGCGCAGCGCCTCCTGGACCTGCTGGACGATCTGGAGGTAGGCGGCCATGCCGCTGTGCCGGTCGATGCGGAACTCGACCACTAGCGCCCCCTCTCCGTCTCTCCCCGAGCACCGGATGTGCCCGCCGCGTCGCGCGTCGTACGTCCTGGCGTGCTCACATCGGCCTGCGCCGGACCCAGTACAGGACGAAGACGGCGATGGCCGCCGCCACTGCCAGCAGGATTCCGGCGCCGAGCCACTGCATACCGCGCATTTGGTCGTAGCCGAAGTATTCTACGTAGTTGTTCACGATGCCGAGCTTGGCCCGGCAGGCGTCCGCGTGGGCGTCGTTGAGACAGGTGCCGAAGCCGAAGAGCTTGCCGTCGGCGGTGGAGATCCAGTTGTCGACCTGCACCGCTCCCTGGGGCAGCCCGGCGATGCCGTTGTCGTCGTGGTACGGGTAGGTGAACACGCGGAGTCCGGCGAGCAGCGGCCGTACGTAGTCCCACAGGTACTGCACCGCGAGGGCGACGACGAAGGTCAGCGCCATGGAGGTCACCACCCGCCGGACGAGCATGCCGATCGCGACGCCCGTGACGAGGAGGAGCAGGGCGAAGGCGACGGGCATCGGCCCGGTGGCCTCGAAGATGCCGGTGTCCAGCCAGTTGCCGTTCTCGACCTCAAGGTGCGCGGGCTCCCACAGCCAGGTGAAGGCCGCCGAGAGGGCCGCCGTGCACAGCAGCGTGATCGCCGCCGCCATGCCGAGCTTGGTCGCGAGCCAGCGGCTGCGGCCGGTCGCCTGGGTCGTGACCAGCCGCGCGGTGCCGTTCTCCCGGTCGGCCGAGATCAGCGGGGCGCCGAGGAAGACGCCGAACAGGGCGGGCAGGGCGGTCAGGAGCTGGGCCCCGTTCTTGAACAGCGAGTCGTATCGGTTGTGGAACGACTGGCCACCGTCGTCCTTCCCCGACTGCTCGGCGTGGTGGAGGAAGTCCACCACCCCGGCACGCTGATAGATCATCACCGCGGAGCCGATGACGCCCGCCGCGATGGCGAGCCAGAAGACGACCCGGTGCTGGCGCCAGACCAGCCAGACCATCCCGTGCAGGACGCGGGGCCGCTTCTTGCCGGTCGCGGCCTTGTCGAGAGGCGCCTGTGCCGTCGCGCTCATGCCGCCGCCCCCTGCTCCTCGACGCGGGCGCTGGGCGTGAGCAGCGGCGGGGCGTCAGGTGTGCGCAAGTACCCCAACAGGACTTCCTCCAGAGTGGGTGTGCTGATCCGCCAGTCGTTTCCGACCTTGCCCACCGGGCGGATCAGAGCCGTGAACTGGCGGCCGACGGTGTGGGATTCGATGACGGTGTGCAGGTCCAGCTGCGGCGGCATGCCGTCCTCGGTCTGCGCGCCGGTCACCAGGGCGTGCGCGGGCAGCAGCGCGTCGACCTCGCCGGCCAGCCGGACCCGGCCCTCCGAGACGACCACCAGGTAGTCGCACATGGTCTCCAGCTCGGAGAGCATGTGGGAGGACATCACCACGGTGGTGCCCTGCTCCGCGGCCTCGGCCATCAGCAGCCCCGCCATCTCATGGCGGGCGAGCGGGTCCAGGTCGGCCATCGGCTCGTCCAGGAGCAGCAGTTCGGGGCGCTTGCCGAAGGCCAGCGCGAACGCCACGCGGGTGCGCTGACCGCCGGAGAGCGTGCCGACGCGCGAGTCGAAGGACAGGTTTCCCGCCCGTACGATCCGCTCGGCGAGCGCCTGGTCCCAGGTCGGGTTCAGCTCCTGCCCCATGCGCAGGGTCTCTTCGACGGTGAACCGGGTGAACAGCGGCTTGTCCTGGGCCAGGAACGAGCTCTTGGCGAGCACGGCCGTCTTGGTCACCGGCACCCCGAACAGGTGCAGCGTCCCTTCCGTGGGCTGGACGAGCCGGGTGGCCATGCCCAGCAGCGTGCTCTTGCCCGCGCCGTTGGGCCCTACGAGCCCGCAGATCCGGCCGGCCGGCAGCCGGAACGAGCAGTCCTTCACGGCCCACGTGCGGCCGTACCGCTTGCCCAGTCCGCGCGCCTCGATCGCGTCAGTCACACGCTCTCCCTACCTTGCTAATTAGCTAGTCAGCTAGTGGAATGAATAGTGGAGGCCGGGCGGGCGCGGTGTCAAACGGTCGTCGAACGGGTCGGGCGGCGTGTGAGGGTTCCGGCGACGCGGAGTGAGGTGTGGCCGACGTCACGTGACCGTCGCCGCCGGGCGGCGCGCGCGTTCCGTACCGGAAAGGGCGCGAGGCGAATTCGGGGTGAACTGGATGAACAAAGGTCGGCCTCGTCCTTTATTCGACCGGAATTGTGTTACCCGGAGTGAGCGGAATGAAATAGTCCGCGATGGTCGTTCGGATTCCGCTTAGCGATTTTCCGGCGGCCCGTTCGGTGCGGAATGGAATCGTCCGCCGGAGATTCCCGAGCGCCGGGATCTTGAAGTGATATGTTCCCGTCAGTTCTCGGACTCGGCTTTGCGTGGCTGTCGTTGGCGACGCCGCGCGACCATTGGGGGGAAAGCTGTGGTGAGGTTCGGTCCCGGGCATGGATTCTCCGAAAACCCGGTCGAGGCCCCGTTCCTCCCGGTGCGGGGGTAATCCGCCGACGCCGCGCGGGCGCACATGAATTCACGCACGGCGTGGATCCGGAGTGCTGTACGAACGACAACGGAGGACACATGATCAAGGGAACTTCCCGTGGCCGGCGCGCCGCCTCGGCGCTGCTGACCGCGGCCGTCGCGGGTGTGGCCCTGGCCGCCGCACCCGCGAACGCGGCGGCGCCGCCCGTCTGGGAGACGCTGCCCCAGCCCCTCAAGAACGCGGCCTCGGCCATCCTCCCCTTCGACGGCGACAACTCCGTCGTCACCACCAGGCAGGACGAGTGCGGCGACTGCTGGCTCGACCAGCGGCTGTGGCAGCGGAACGGGGACGCCTGGAAGGAGCTGAAGCTGCCCGCCGACGGCGTGGCGGACACGGTGACCGGCACGTCCCCCGACGACCTGTGGGCCATCGGCCGCAAGTACGGCGACGACGGCACCTGGCGGGTCCACCACTACGACGGCGCCAAGTGGTCGGCCAACCTCAGCCCCGGCACGAACAGCGTGGAGATCCTCGACGCCGAGGCCGTCAGCCGCACCAGCCTCTGGGGCGTCGGCAACACACGGGCCGACACGGCATTCGTGCCGACGGTGACCCACTGGAACGGCAAGACCTGGGACACCACCAAGTTCGACGACATCGAGGGCAATCTGAGCGCCCTTCAGGTGAAGTCGGAGAACGACATCTGGGCCGTGGGCAGCACTGATGCCGGCGGGGTCGCCAATGACAAGAACCAGGGGCTTGTCGTGCACTACGACGGCGCCAAGTGGACGCGAATCGCGGTGCCTTCGATCCCGAAGGTGAGCACATTCCTCGACGCCGTCATCAGTAATGGGCCGAACGACGTATGGGTCTCCGGAACCGTCGTGGACGCGCGCGGCCAGGGGGAGAAGCGGACCGGCGCGTACGTCATTCACTGGGACGGCAAGAGCTGGACCCACCGGGATGTTCCGGGCAAGGAGGCGGCGACGGCCAAATCCTTCGCCAATTACGGCGGAAAGCTGTATGCCGGGCTTTCCGGCAACCAGCGGCTGGTCCGCTGGACCGGTTCCGCGTGGGAGCAGGTCGACGGTCTGGAGCCGCTGATGTTCGGCGTCCACGACCTGACCACCGCGAAGGACGGCTCGCTGTACGTCACCGGCGCCCGGGGCACGTTCTACGGATCCCTCTACTACCAGCAGCGGCTGGCGCCGCCCGCCGCGCGCTGAACCGACTCCTGACGGGGCCGCACGTCACCGAGCGGCGGACGGCAGGTCAGGCAGGGCAGGAGCCCCGGACGGATCTCCGTCCGGGGCTCCGTCGCGCCCGCATCGCGCCTCTGGGCCGATCAGGTCGGATCGATGCCCAGCACGCGCTGGAGCAGGCCGCGCAGGAGCGTGCGCTCCGCCACCGACAGCCCGGCCAGCGGCTCGCGGGCGAAGTGGAGCGCGCCCCTCAGCTGATCGGCCGTGCGCTGCCCCTCGGGCGTCGCCGCGGCCAGCTTCACGCGGCGGTCGTCCGGGTCCGGCCGCCGCTCGACGAGGCCGCGGCCCTCCAGCCGGTCCACGATCCCGGTGACGTTCGACGGCTCGCACTTGAGCTTCACGGCGATCCGCCGCATGGGCAGCGGCTCGCGGGAGAGCAGTGCCAGCAGGCGCGCCTGGACACCGGTGAGGGAGTGCTTGGCGGCCGCTTCCTCGTACTCCTCGTGGTAGCGGACCACGACGGTGGCGATGAGGTCGACGACCTCCAGGGTCAGTGCGTCTGTACGAGTGGCCATGCGGACCAGGATAGCGTTTTGCTTGACAACATGAAATATCCAGGTGCATGGTTCTTTCAGCTGCTGAAACATTAGGAGGCTTCGCTTCATGACCGCACTCCCCACGACCAGCCGCGAATGGCACCTGACCGCCCGCCCCCAGGGCTGGCCGAAGCCGGAGGACTTCGCGCTGCGCGAGAGCGCGGTGACCGAGCCGGGCGAGGGTCAGATCCTGGTCCGCAATCTGCACATGTCGGTGGACCCTTACATGCGGGGCCGTATGGACGACGTCAAGTCGTACGTACCGCCGTTCCAGCTCGACCAGCCGATGGAGGGCGGCGCGGTCGGCGAGGTCATCGCCTCCAAGGCGGACGGGTTCGCCGTCGGCGACCATGTCCTGCACGGCCTGGGCTGGCGCGAGTACGCCCTGCTCGACGCCGCGAAGGCCGCCAAGGTCGACCCCGAGGCCGCCCCGCTCACCGCCTACCTCGGCGTACTCGGCATGACGGGACTCACCGCCTACGCGGGGCTGCTGGAGGTCGCCTCCTTCAAGGAGGGCGACGCCGTGTTCGTCTCCGGCGCGGCGGGCGCGGTCGGCAGCGAGGTCGGGCAGCTCGCCAAGCTCAAGGGCGCCTCCCGCGTCATCGGCAGCGCCGGCACGGACGACAAGGTCAGGCTCCTCACCGAGGAGTACGGCTTCGACGCCGCCTTCAACTACAAGAACGGCCCCGTGGCGCAGCAGCTCAAGGCGGCCGCCCCCGACGGCATCGACGTCTACTTCGACAACGTCGGCGGCGAGCACCTGGAAGCCGCGATCAGCTCGCTCAACGTGCACGGCCGCGCCACCATCTGCGGCATGATCGCGCAGTACAACGCGACCGAGCCGACCCCCGCCCCGCGCAACCTCGCCCTCGTCATCGGCAAGCGGCTGCGCCTTCAGGGCATGCTCGTGCGCGACCACGCCGCGCTCCAGCCCCGGTTCGTGGAGGAGGTCTCCGCCTGGGTGCGCTCCGGCGAGCTCAAGTACCGCGAGACCGTGGTGAACGGCATCGACAACGCGGTGGAGGCGTTCCTCGGCATGCTGCGCGGCGAGAACACCGGAAAGATGATCGTCAGCTTCAACGACTAGGCTCACTCGTACGACGCCGTGGACGCGCGGGCGCGCGGGCGCGGCGAACCAGCAGGAGGATCCCAGCATGAGCATTCAGTCCGTGGACGTTGTCTACACCGCCGTCGCGACCGCCGAGAACGGCCGTGACGGCCGCGTGGCCAGTGATGACGGCCAGCTCGACGTGGTCGTCAACCCGCCCAAGGAGATGGGCGGCAGCGGCGCCGGCACCAACCCCGAGCAGCTCTTCGCCGCCGGTTACAGCGCCTGCTTCCAGGGCGCGCTGGGCGTCGTGGCCCGCAAGGAGAAGGCCGACATCTCCGGCTCGACCGTCACCGCCAAGGTCGGCATCGGCAAGACCCCCGAGGGCGGCTTCGGCCTCAAGGTCGAGCTGTCGGCCTCCATCCCGAACGTGGACGCGGCCACCGCCAAGGACCTTCTGGAGAAGGCCCACCAGGTCTGCCCGTACTCCAACGCCACCCGCGGCAACATCGAGGTCACGCTGAACGTCGCCTGACCCGCGCCGTACGAGGAGGCCGCACCCCGCGCACCGGGGTGCGGCCTTTCGCGCTTCCGCGTACGTACGCCCGTACGGACCGAC
>NZ_JBHVHQ010000397.1:0-7544 GCF_042800135.1 Streptomyces sp. NPDC057654
GCCCCCTCCCGGTCGGGAACGCCCCTCCCGGTCAGGAGCCGCCTCCGCTCAGCGCGCCTCGTGCGCTTCGAGCGCGGCCAGCAGCAGCGCCTCGGTGGACTTCGACTGCGCCTGCCGCAGCCGCTCGTCGTAGGCCGCGCCGCCCAGAAGCTCCCGGGCCCGGGCCCGGGTCTGCTCGCACAGCGGGAGCACCTCGGGCGTACCGCGCCGGAGCAGGCCGACGGCGCGCCAGAACTGGTTGCCCGCCCCGATCGCGACGACCGCGCGCTCGGGGTCGCCCTGCGCGGACCAGCTGGCGGCCAGCAGGTCGAGGCCCATCGCGATGCCGAACTGGTCGCCGATCCGCCGCTTCGATTCGAGCATGTCACGGGCGTGCAGGCTCGCGTCGTCAGGACGCTCCTCGAACAAGGCGATCAGGGCGAGCTGGTAGTCCACATAGGAGCGGGTCCAGTACTCGCGCAGCCGCACGCAGAGCTCACGCAGCGCCTCCGCCTCGTACCGGGCCTCCTTGAGGCGGCCGGCGCCGGTGAGCGCGAAGACGCGGACGAGCCGGCACAGCACCAGGCCGAACGTGGGGTCGTTCTCCCGCTCGCCGTCATCCCGCTCATCGTCATCCCGCTCGCCGCCGTCGCGCCGCGCCGGGACTGTGCCGCGCGTCGCCTCGTCGGCGCTGTTCAGCGCCTGTACGGGCAGGCCGTCCAGCAGCGCGGCCAGCCCCTGGAGGTAGACGGCCTGCCGTGCGACGTCATCGTCCCCGGCCCCGAGCTTCTCCGCCAGACTCTCGTCCGCGAGCCCGCGCCCCTGTTCGTGCTCTCCCCGCAGGATCCGGGTCAGGCCCAGGGCCCACAGCCCGCGCGCCCGGCGGGTGCCGCGCTCGGGGATCTCGCGCAGCGCCAGCTCTCCGTGGAGGGCGACCTCGTGCAGGTGGCCGGAACAGACCCAGAAGAAAGCGATGTCCGCCACCAGGTCGAGCGCCGCCGCGTCCCTCTCGTCCAGCAGGAACCGCAGTGCGGCGCACATGTCGTGGTAGAGGTCGCGGATACGGGCGTACCAGTACTGCTGTCCGGGGCCCAGCCATTCCTCGTTCGCCCGGCGGGCCGTCCCCGCCATCACTGCGGCGTGCCGGGCGGCGACGGGCCGTACCTCGCCGAGCTCCCGCAGCCACATGCGTCCGTACGCGCGTACCGAGTCCAGCATGCGGTAGCGTCCGCCGTCCGCGGTGACCACGGACTTGCGTACGAGCCCGGTGAGCGCGTCGCGCAGGGTCTCCGCCGTCAGCGGGCCTCCGGCACACACCAGCTGCGCGAGCTCGGCGTCGAACGTCTCGGGGAACACCGAGAGCCGTGCCCACAGCAGGCGCTCCGCCGGGCGGCACAGTTCATGGCTCCAGCCCACCGCCGTACGCAGGGCCCGGTGCCACGGCGGACGCAGCTCCGGCCGGTCCGTCGCGTCCAGCGCCTGCTCGGCCAGTTCCCAGGTCTGCTCCAGCGTCCAGTGGCGCAGCAGGCCGGCGGTCAGCTCCAGGGCGAGGGGCACTCCCTCCAGGTGGGCGCAGAGACGTTTGACCAGCAGGCGGTCCGTCGTCCCGTCCCGCAAAGGGTGCCCGAGGTCGGCCGCCCGCTTCTCGAAGAGGGTGACCGCGGCCGTTGTCGGTGGCAGCGGCCCCAGTTCGAGAATCGTTTCCCTCGCTGTGCCCAGGGGCTCCCGGCTGGTGGCGAGCACGGTCAGCCGGGGGCAGGCGGCCAGCAGCTCGCCGGCCATCGAGCGGCAGGCGTCCACGAGATGCTCACAGGAGTCCAGGACGAGCAGCACGCGGCGGTCGCCGATCCAGTCGCACACCGCGTCCACCGGCATCCTCGGCGTGTGGTCCGACAGATCCAGCGCGTCCGCCACGACGGCGGTCAGCAGCCCGCTTCCCTGCAACGGCCACAGATCGGCCCAGCACACGGCGCTGAACCCCGCCCAGTCGCCTTCCCAGGCGCTCCGGAGCGCCAACCGGGATTTCCCCATTCCGGCTCCGCCCGTGAGCGTCACGAGGCCCGGTTCGCCGAGGGCCTCGGCCAGTTCTCGCAGTTCCAGGGTCCGGCCGACGAAGGACGTGTTCTCGTTCGGAAGGGTATTCAGCACGAGAACGAGTCTGCTTGTGAGCCTTCGCCCTGTCCCCGCCTCCTGGGAATCCGGTGGGGGTTCGGCCTGGCATGTCACCCCTTCGAGGGTGTCGGGGAATCCCCGGCCGGCCGGGCGGGAAGCTTCGCCGTACGGCCCGGCCGGGGCCCCGTATACCGGTTTCTACAGCTCGTCACAGCTCCCTACAGCTCCCTACAGCGGTACGTCCTCGGGCGCGCGGACCGGGGCGGGCGCGGTGGCGTCCGTACGCTCCGTACGCTCCGTACGGTCGGTCACCGCGGGCGCGGTCTCGCGGAGGACCCAGGCGCAGCCGAAGGTGATCAGGCCCATCAGGGCGAGGAAGCCGGAGACCGAGGCGGAGGAGCCGGTGGCCGCGAGCAGCCCGGTCATCACGAACGGGGTGGCGCCGCTGACCAGGATGGCGGCGAGCTGGTAGGCCAGCGAGGCGCCGGAGTAGCGGATGCGGGCGTCGAACAGCTCGGCGAGATAGGCGGCCAGCGGCCCGTAGGTGAGACCGGAGCCGATCAGTCCGACGGTGCTGGCGACGGCGATCAGCGGCAAAGAAGCCGTGTCGACCAGCCAGAACAGCGGGAAGGCCCACAGCACGACCAGCCCGGAGCCCACCAGGATGAGCGGCCTGCGGCCGACCCGGTCGGAGAGATGGCCGCTGAAGAGCACGACGAGCACCATCACTCCGGCGGCGACGAGCGTGGTGATGAGGAGGGGGCCGCGTTCGACGCCGAGGGTGCGGTTGGCGTAGTCGAGCAGCCCCGATACGCACGCGTGGAAGATCGCGTTGGTCGCGAACAGCAGGCCGCAGCCCAGCAGCACGGGGCGCTTGTGGTGGCGCAGCACCTCGCGCAGCGGCGCCTGGGCGATCTTCTCGGTGGACCGCTCCGCGCGCTTCTCCAGCTCGCGGAACTCCGGGGTGTCCTCGACGCGCAGCTGGATGAAGAGCACCACGGGCGCGAGCAGGGCGCTGGCCAGGAAGGGGATGCGCCAGCCCCAGGAGTGGAAGAACCCCTCGCTGGTCGTCGCGGTCACGATGAGGAAGACGACGTTGCCGAGGATGACGCCCAGCGGCACGCCCATCTGCCCGAAGGTCCCGGCGAGGCCCTTGCGGCGGGGCGGCGCGCTCTCCGTCAGCAGCAGCACGATGCCGCCCCACTGGCCGCCGACGGCGATGCCCTGGAGGAAGCGCAGCAGCACGAGCAGGATCGGGGCGGCGACGCCGATGGTCTGGCTGGTGGGGAGAAGGCCGATGAGGAACGTCGAGGAGCCCATGATGATCAGGCAGATCACCACGGCGGGCTTGCGGCCGATGCGGTCGCCGATGTGTCCGAAGACCAGTCCGCCGATGGGGCGGGCCACGAAGCCCGCCCAGAAGGTGCCGAAGGAGAGCAGCACGCCGGTGAGCGGGGAGGCGCCGGGGAAGAAGAGGTCGCCGAAGACGAGGGCCGCGGCCGTGGCGAAGATGAAGAAGTCGTACCACTCGATGGAGCTGGCGATCATGCCTGCCGCGAGCATCTTGCGCTGCGGGACGGCGGCGGCGTCCGCGGCGGCTGCCGTGCCGGTTCCGACTGCTGCGCCGGGCTGGGGGTGTTCGGACATCGGGTCCTCCGCGGGTGGGTCAGGGCTCGCCGGTACTGGGGGCTGTGGGGCGGTGGATGAGGCGGTGAATGGGGTGGTGAATGGGGTGGTGAATGGGGTGGTGAATGGGGTCAACCGCCCATGTGGAGGCCGCCGTTGACATGGATCACCTCGCCGTGCACGAAGGACGCGCCCGGCCCGCACAGGAAGGCGACGACGGAGGCGACCTCGGCGGCGGTGCCGTAGCGGCCCAGCGGGGTGGAGCGCAGCAGATGGGCGCCGCCCTCGGCGACGAGGTCCGCGGTCATCGAGGTGGCGATGATCCCCGGCGAGACCGCGTTGACGCGCACGCCGGGCGCGGTCTCCCAGGCGAGGCTGCGCAGGAAGGAGAGCAGCCCGCCCTTGGACGCGGCGTAGTGCGCGTGGTGGCGGCTGCCGCGGTGGCCCGCCATGGAGGTCAGGCCGACGACGGAACCGCCCTCCCGCAGGTGCGGCAGCGCGGCGCGGGTCAGGTAGAAGGCGCCGTCGAGGTTGACGGACAGGGCGGTGCGCCACTGGGCGTCGGTCATCTCGGCGATGTTCTGCTCGGGGTAGACGCCGGCGGCGAGCACCAGGTGGTCGATGGAGCCGAAGCGGTCGGCGGCGAGGGCGGCCAGCGCCTCGTTGCTCCCGGCCGACGCGGCGTCCAGCTCCTGTACGGCGATGCGGGCGCCCGCCGGGTCGAGCCGCTGCCGCATCCGCTCCAGCGCGTCGGTGTCGCGGTCGCCGAGCACCAGGTTGGCGCCCTGCTGCCAGAAGATGTCGACGATCTCGCGGGCGATGCCGCCTGCCGCACCGGACAGGACCAGGGTGCGCTCGTGGAAGTCGGTCACAGGGTTCCTTCGCTCAGGGTATGCGCGGGGGCATGGCCGCGCCGGTGCTGCGGCTGGGCATGCGGGGGTGGTGAGGGGGAGTGAGATGAGGCCGGTGGGGTGACACGGGACGCCTGATGCGGCGCGGGGCGCGCGGCGCGGACCGGCCTGGCGGCGCCGTGGTACGGGGCTCACATTGGCACCCGATGGATCCACGTTCAAGACTACGTAATGTGATCGTAATCTCTAGGGGTGTGGCTGTGCCCATCAGTGAAGTTTGGGCAGGGCGGTTCTTCCGCGATGGATCCATCGCTACCCATTGCGGAAGGGGGCGGCGCGGCCGTGCTCGTACGGCGCTTCGCCGGGCCTCGGCGCCGGCGTCAGCCGGTGAAGAGCTCCGGGTGCCGGGCCAGCGCCAGCCGGGTGCGGCGGATGTGGCCCGCGAGGAAGCGCTCGGCGTCCGTCGGGTCGCCGCGCTTGACGGCCTCGATGATCAGCCGGTGCTCGTAGTTGACGAGCTCCCGGCCGCCGGGGTCGACGAGGTGGGAGTAGGCGCGCCGGTAGTGCTGGGTGGTGTTCCAGAAGCGCCGGACCATCGCGCTGAGCTGCTCGTCGCGGCAGCCGGAGTACGTGATCAGGTGCAGCTCGCGGTCGAGGCTCAGGAACCGGTCGACGTCGCGGTTCGCCTCGATCTCGCGCTGGATGCCGTCCAGCCGCGCCAGGTCGTCGGTGGTGAGGTTGGGCAGGCTCTCGGACAGCGCGAGCGGCTCCAGCCGTTCCCTGATCTTGTACGTGGCCTCGCACTCGGCGAGATCCATCTTGGAGACCCAGGCCCCGCTGTTGGCCTTGAGCACCACCAGCCCCTCGGCCCCCAGAATGCGCAGGGCCTCGCGCACCGGCAGCCGGCTGGAGCCGAGCGCCCCGGCGATCTCCTCCTGCATGATCCTGGCCCCGGGCAGCAGTTCCCCGGCCAGGATCTGCCGGCGGAGGTGGTCGGCGACGCGCTGGCTCGCTACGGACGACGGACCGTCGGACCCCTGCGGCATGGTGTTCCTATCGTGGCGGCTGACCGGACGTCTCAGGTTGCCACAGCAGAACGGGAGCGTCGGCCTCGTACGCCTTTCCGCCCGGATAGGAGACCAGCTCCAGCTGCATCCCCCAGGGGGTGAGGAAGTAGACCCAGCGCTGCCCCGCGCTCGGGCCGGAGCTGGCGGTGGGCTCGCCGAGGATCCGTACGCCGTGGGAGCGCAGGTGGGCGACGGCGGCGTCCAGGTCGGTGACGTGGAAGGCGAGGTGGTGGCCGCCGACGTCGCTGTTGCGGGGAGGCACCGGGTGCTGGTCGGGGGACTCGTACTCGAACACCTCGAAGTTGGGGCCGTTCGCGCAGCGGAAGAAGGCGAGGCGGCGCATCACGGCCCGGGGGTGGACGTTCAGATGGTCGGTCATCCAGGTGCCGTCGGACTGGAACGGGCCGAGGGTGTAGACGAGTTCGCAGCCGATGACCTCGGTGAAGAAGCGGGTGGCCGCGTCAAGGCTGGGCACGGTGAAGCCGATGTGCTCGACCCCGGAGAGGCCGGGGAGGCCGGAGGGACTGGGGAGGTCGGAAGTGCTGGAGGGGCGGGGGAGGTCGGAGGTGCTGGAGGGACTGGAGGGGCCACGGGCGGATGCGTCGCCGGGGCCGGGGCTGGGGCCAGGGCCGGGGTGCTCACGGGTGCCGGGATGTTCAGAGGTGTCGGGCGCGTGCTGCTGACGGCGCGGTTCGGGGCTGCTCACGGTGGGCTTCCTTCTCCATTGATGGATCCACTCGACTTTCGCACCAAGCCTTGCCGCTCGACCATCCCCAGTCAATGGCCGTTTTGTGAGTCCATAAATAACGGATAGGTAACTCAATCTTGTTATTGGATCCATTCGCTGCGACGGTGAGGAAGAACAGCGCCGCCCTCTGCCTTGGAGACGTCCGTGCCCACACACCGGAAGCTCAGCCCGGCCTCCCCCTGGATCGAGGTCGCCACCACGAAAAAGGACTGGGACGCGGCCGAACCGGCGCTGCTGACCTCGATGTTCGCCCAGACCCTGCTGATCAGAACGTTCGAGGAGTACGTACTCCAACTCGCCTCGCAGGGCCTGGTGCACGGCCCGGCCCACTCCAGCATCGGCCAGGAGGGCGGCGCCGTCGGCTCCGTACTCGCCCTCACCGGCGCCGACTTCGTCAACGGCTCACACCGTGGCCACCACCAGTTCCTCGCCAAGGCGCTCGGCTATGTCGCGCCCGGCGGCATCGACCCGCTCGCCCCCGTCACCGACGAGGTCCGTACGGTCCTGGCGCGCAGCCTCGCCGAGATCTGCGGCCTGGCCGACGGCTACTGTCGCGGCCGCGGTGGATCCATGCACCTCCAGTGGCGCGAGGCCGGGGCGATGGGCACCAACGCCATCGTCGGCGGCGGCGTGCCGCAGGCCGCGGGCTTCGCCTGGTCGGCGCGGCACGGCGGTACGGGCGCGGTCTCCGTGTCGTACTTCGGCGACGGCGCCGTCAACATCGGCTCCGTACTGGAGACCATGAACCTCGCCGGGGCCTGGCGGCTGCCGGTCTGCTTCTTCGTCGAGAACAACCGGTACGCGGTGTCCACACACGTCGAGGAGGTCACGGCCGAACCCCGGCTGTCCGCGCGCGGCGGCGGCTTCGGCATCCCCAGCTGGCGCGTCGACGGCATGGATCCACTGGCCGTGTACCTGGCGACCAGCGAGGCCGTCGCCCTGATGCGCGCGGGCGAGGGGCCCACCGTCATCGAGGCGGACGTCTACCGCTACTTCCACCAGAACGGCCCGTTCCCCGGCAGCGCCTTCGGCTACCGCACCAAGGAAGAGGAGCGGCGGTGGCGCGACCGCGACCCGCTCGCGCTGCTCGCCGGGCACCTGGAGCGCCGCTCCCTCCTCACCGCCGGGCAGATCGCCGACGCCACCGCCCGCGCCAAGGAC
>NZ_JBHVHQ010000398.1:0-7535 GCF_042800135.1 Streptomyces sp. NPDC057654
CGCCCACCCGCGACGCTGAACCGCCGTCGACTGGCCTCGGGGCGGTGTCCTCCCCGTGGCCTGCACCGTCGCGCTGCACGCGAACGCGCAGGCATGCCGCCGCGCTGCACGCACCTCTCTGGTGCGGCGGCATGGGACCCGAACCCGCCGCCTGCTGCGGCCGTCTACGCCCGGAGGGCCCTGCCGGTCGTCAGAGGCGGCGACGGTCGCGACAGATCAGGGCCAGTCCTCAGCATAGGCCGGGACGACCTCGGGCCGGCCTCGGTTCGGGCGTGTACCGCGCTACCGCATGCCGGGGTAGTCCTGTGCGGCCTTGCCGAGAATCTCGATCATCTGGTCTCCCGTCAGTTCCCGGAAGACCACGGCCGAGGCGCTGGCGATCTTCCGGAAAAGGACCTCCTCGGGGATGAGCGGCAGGTCGCCGAGGGCCGGGTGGTGCTCCTCGCCGGCGTCCGTGCTGAAGTCCTGGCGCAGCAGCCACACGGTCTCGGCGAACATCGGATAGCTGCTCTGCCGCTTCTCCCACAGACACCTCAGCGCAGCGCCGCCGAAATCGCGGTTGATGAATCCCCACACGTAGGACATCTCTACTGTCTTGTCGGGGAATTGCGGATCCTTCAGATACCGGGTCCAGTCGTTCAGGATCTCCCATCGCAGCGCGCCGACGATCACCTCAGTCGGGGCGGTGCTTCGCTGCGTGTCTGCCGCGAACGCTTCGTTCAAGCTCATCTCGCGACCGTAGCGGGAATCCAGGGCAGTCCACCACTGGGCATCGCTGACAACGCCGGTCGCACGCAACTGGGTTGGAGCTTGGGAGACTGAGAAATGCGGTGTGGCCAGAGGTAAGCTCCCGGCTCGCAGGACACGGCAGGGCGAGCCGCTCCACCACGGCGGTGAAACGGGGAGGCAGCCGAGTTCCACACCCCCGCGTAAGGGCACGGGACACGAGACAGGCATCTGTTCTCCGGCTGCCGCCCGTCCCACCCTCCCCCCAGGTCACGGAAGTGCGGCGGACCAGGCGGCGCGGTGCACAGCCCCGCCCCCGAGCGAGAAGCAACCGTGAACAGCAGTGCCCCCTGCCCACCGTCCAGCTAGCATGGTCGCGCCAGGGTACCGGGCCTGGCGGGATCTGCCCCGCGTGCGTGGGGATGCGGCCCGCTCCGGTGCGGGCCGGTCGTCATGCCCGCAAGGGCTTCCGCCGCCTCCTGGAGCAGCTACGCCGTGCGTACCCTCACCGTCCCGCTGAACGCGGCCTCGCCGCGCGCCCGCCTGGTTGTGGCCGACACGGCCGTCCGCGTCGCCCTCTGGCTGTCCGGGCCGGAGACCCGCATCGTCCGTGGCCGACGGGTGCACACCGGAGCCGTCGGCCCGCATCATGCCGCCGAGCTGGGCGAGTTCCTCCTCGGCTGCCCGGTACCCGACTACGAGCCGCAGGACAGGACCTGGCCACGTGGCTCGTGCACTTCACCGCCGGCGATCCTCGGCCGCTCACCAATCTGGACCTGCGGCTCAACCGTGGCCGTGCTGACGCCCGCCCCGGGCGGCCCTCAGGGCTTGTTGCACAGCCTGGCCCCGCCAGGAAGCCCTCTGCTGCTCACAGCGCTCAACGTCCCCCTTCCCCAAGTGGGAGAAGATCCGGCCGCGCGCTCCGGGCCCCAGACCTACCTCGGGCACGTCCATGGTCTCGGAGAGCGCCCGATCAACCGCGCGCCCTCCATCTGAACCCGCAACTGTCCGTCACCGTCCCGCAGAAGAGGAAGCCCATGACCGCCAACCCGCCGGCAGCTCTCGCCGACTTCGTTCACCCGCCCCTGCCTACTGCTCTCCACGCCAGACTGTGGAACGGCCTGGCCAACGGTATCTACCGAGGCTCTGTCCGCCGCGACGGCGCCCCTGGACGGCGACTGCTCACCATCGCCCGCCAGTGGGAGGAGGAGGGGCTGCTCACCGTCCACACCCTCGGGCGGCAAGGCTGGGTCGCCGTCCTCGTGCCGGCCCTGTGCCGGCCGGCCGAGCCGAGCCGGGCGCCGCGGGTGCGCCTCGGCGTCCTGGGCGCTCCGTTCCTCCGCGGAGCCGAGCAGTCCGACTTCGAGCGGGAGGCCCTGCCCGCCGTGGAGGACGCGGTACGCGAGGTCTTCGGGGAGAAGGCCGGCTACTTCTCCTATGAGCCGGTGCGGACGGATTCCGGCGAGCTGGCGGGCTGGACGTGGACGTGGTGCGGCCGCGTGCACTGGGTGACCGTGGACGCCGAGGTCTCCCCGAACGACATCACCAAACAGGGGACTGCCGACTTGAAGGCGGCGAGGTAGCCCTCCCCTGACCCCGCCGGTGCGCAGGAGGCCGTTCGTGACGCGTACTTGGCCCACCGTGAGGTGAGCGCCCCGGCGAAGGCGGCCGCCCGCCGCGTCTGGCCGGCCGCAGTCGGATTCCGGCCCGTCAAGGACGAGGGCGGGATGATCGGGTACCACTTCCGGGCAGGCCCCTTTGACACGCCCGAGGCATGGGTGACGGCCGACGGCAGCACGGTCGATCACCACGGCTACGACTACCGCTCCGGCTCCAGTGGGCGCCGGGCGCTCCTGGCCGCCCACCAGGCCGCCGTCCGGGAGCGGGCGGTTGCGGCCGTCGGCCGGGAGCCGCTGCCCGGCCTGGGCGAAGAACAGGCGCGCGCGGCCCTCGACGAGTCGGATCGCACCGCCGAACTGTACCCGGTCACCGATCACGGACAACTGCTGGGCTATCTCGCACGGGTCGGCACGGGCATGGCGCACGGCTACGGGTGGGTCACCGTCTGCCGGTCTCGCCACGGCCGTCCAGAGAACACCTGGGAGGACGCGCAGGCGGTCCTGCGCGCCGCCCTGGCCGACGATCTCGTCCAGAACCGCACCGCCAGCTCGGAGCCCCGTGCCCTGCAGCCAGAGATGCTTCTGCTGACCGCCGCCGCTGCCCGGGAGAAGGCGGACGCCGCCCGTCCCGTCGGGACGGGCACCGTGGGCTGGACGGAGGTCCGCGGCGACACCGACGACGAGCTGATCGGCTGGGAGTTCAGGTTTCTCCCGCTCCGCGAGGGCGCGCTGACCAGCCGAGGGTGGATCACCCGCCACGGCATCCTCAGCACCTCCATCCGCTATCCCCGCTTCCACACCCAGCGGCTGCGCGAACTGACCGAGCAGGCATCCGCGCGCCGCGAGATGATGGAAATGGCCTACGCCCACACCGTGACGAAGGCATCGACCATCCCCGCCTGACGCCGGTATACCGACCGCACCGACTGCCTAGTCGCGTCGCACGTGGCCGTCTGGTCGCCGCCGTGAGACTTCATGCGGGTGCGCGGCCAGCGCCAACCCCGCACCGGCCTGCCACTCGCCGATGTTGTCGGTGGCGGGCACGCGGGCGGACATCCGTGACCGCCTCGTGCCGATCGAGAGGTACCACGGGCCCGACCTGATGTACGGCAACGGCTACGGCAACGGCCTCGCTGGCTATAAGGCCGTCGTGGTGCTCTGAGCCTACTTGCCTGAGTGGCGGACCGACCTTCCCAAGCACCATGGCTTCATCGGTATCGAGCCAAGAATCTCGCCGCCCCCGACCCGCAGGTCGTCAGTACGCTCAGCTTGTCTTTTACGGTTTCGCCGTGAGAATGGAGCGGACGCACTCCGCTCCAGGGAAGGGCAGCTCATGAGTGATTGGAACCGACGGTTCATCCTCGGCGTGGGCGGTCCGGTCTTCGTGGGACTGCTGGTCTTCGCTGCCATCGTATTGCCCGGTCAGGAGCTCAGGCCGGTGCGTTTCGCGGTAGGTGCTGCGTTCTTCCTGTTCACAGCATGGGGGCTGAGTGTTCTGGCCAACCGGTTGCTTTCGAACTCGTCGATGAGGCGGTCGTCTTCGGCCTCGACCCATGCTCCAGACGCGATCACGCGAACGGAAACTCCCCGGACGTGAGAGTGGCCTTCGTCTGGTCCCAACAATCCCCTGGTTACCCGCAGCTTCGACAGGTGCACAGACGCATCCCGCGCCAAGTGGAAGAGGGACGCTACGAGGAGAGTCGCTCGTCACCGAGCCCGGTCAGCGCCGGGTCGCGACTCATCCGCACCCGAACCGAGACGCTGCGCAAAAGCCTCATGGGCGCGCCCCGCGATCAGCTGGCGCGAACGCGCTCAGCGCCGGAAACCGCGATCGGTGCTGTTGGCCACCCACAGTGGACCACGCCGCAGTCCGCAACTCCCCTGCGGATAGGCGTTCCGATGGCCACGGTCAAAGGAGGGCACGGAGCGGACGACGTTGCGGGGCACCCTCCCCGGTGGCATCACGGTCATCTCGGCTCAGCTGACGCTCCGCCGTTGCCGTTACGACTTGAGTAGGGAGAGACTAATGAGAACGCGCCCTGGCACTTTCCTCGACCGTCTTGCCAGGGCTGCCCGGCCCGCTCGTCCCTGGCTAAGTATTCGGACGAACGACTGGTGGAATCGGGTGCTCCTGGCCGGCGGAGCTCGCTGCGGGTCCTCCCCGTCCGCAGACCTCGGCAAGGCGGACCTTCGCGACATTCCGACCCAGCAAGGTTTCGCCCGTCAGGATCGCCTGACGGGTAACTAGAGGGGCCATCGGTCCGGCCGGCGGTGGGCTCTACGGCCTGCTGGAGTTGATCCGGTGCCTCCTTCACCGCGATGTTGCTGAGCACCGCCCCCAGAGCCGAGGCGCTGACATCGAGCGGGTATCCGGCGCCGATCGCGTTCCGAACCCGGGAGGACTGCTGGTTCCGGCGCGCGTGGACGGGCATGGTGGACACGGCGCGCGATCCCGGTGTCGTCTCGGCCTGGGGGGCGTGTCGGCTGGCCTGGGGAGGGCGGCGTGGGGCTGTTCACACGGAACACACCAGACGATGACGGCGCACAAGGAACATGGCTCCAGGAGGCGTCCAGGGCCGGGGGAGTGGTCTTCGCCGGGGCGAAGTTCGTCGACGGATACGCGGTACTGCGGTGGCACACCGACCGGAGCGACGTCGTACTGGTGCATTCGCTGATCGACGGGAATGCCAGCACCGCAGCAGTGGTCCGTGCTCCGCGGCGGCGCCACCGTGAGCGTTTCGGCGACCGGATCGCATGCGTGCTGGTGGCGCAGACCGGCACACAATGGTGTCCCAGCCCTACATGCCCCGGCTCCTGGTCCACGACACCAACGGGCCGGCCAAAGACTACGAGACGACGTGGGCCGAGGTGGCGGCGGTGCTCGGGCAGCCGGCGCCGTACTGGTTCCACCAGGTGCGCGACCGTGATGTGATCGCCGCCTGGCGTCCGGGCGCTCGTGGAACTGACTGCCGACGAGCCGGACGGATCCCCGGCAGCCGAACTGTGCTGGTACCTCGCCCGCGAGGTCTGCCACCACGGCCACACCTCGGTCACCCGCAACATCTCCGGACTGCGGAAGGACGTGGCCGAGGGCGGCGATGACGCCCACCTGGTCCTCGGCTCGGTACCCGCCCCGCAGGAGCCGGCGGAGGTGGTCCGCCGCGCCGGCTGGATGAGCATCACCGAACGCCGCGACGTCCTCGCGCACCAGGTCGCGGACTTCGCGCAGCGCTGGGACGGCGGCTAGGACTGGCACACCGGCGCCGTGACCAGCGTGGAACCGGACTGCGCCACCGCCCGCGAATGGGCCCAGCGCCTGGTCCCGGCCGAACCGGACCAGCCCTCCCCACCGTTTTGGAGAAGGTTCTCCTGGACAACGTCCGCGACCCCGACGCCGACGTCCTCCTCCACAACCCGACTATCACCCCGGAGGGATAGAAGGCTTCGAGTCGACCGCGCAGTCGGTTGGCGGAGAATCCGGTCGGTGTTCACTACGGCTGACTCTCCCTGACCTGGTCGCTGGGGGCGGGGGTGTCGGTGGTCAATCGGTTCGGGTGCAGGCGCAGGACGAGAGAGTCGGCCGGGGAGCCACCGCGCGAGCTCGGCGCAAGGCACCCCCGGCTCGAGGGCCCGGCAGCCCGGCGAAGCCACGGCGTTTCTCCAGCGCGGGGCCGCACCGCTTGCAGGGCGTACCGGCCGCCGCAGCGTACCGGCGTCCGGCGTCGTCATCAAACCCATGGACGCGAGTCTGCACCGGCGGTGCGAGCGGAGGCTCCGCCCATCCGTCCGTGTCGTCCGCGGCGGGCGGCACGGTCAGCGGGTCGTCACCGCAGGCCGCGGCGTTGAAGCCGTCCAGCGCAGCGACGGCCCACGCGCGGGAGGCGTCGGTGAGCAGCTGGGCCGGACGGGGCAACCTGGAGCACGTCGGAGTCCTGCGACCGGTCAGGATCTCGGCGATCCGGCAGGGGGCTGTGAGTGTCACGAGGATGGTCTCCTTCCGGTGCGAGCGGCGTTCGGTGCCCAGCGGCGGGTGCGAGGCGGTGGCGAACAGTGACTGCCCCGCGCCGGAACGTCGTTCAGCGGGTGGTGCCGTCGCGCAGCGCTGCGAAGCGTGCGGTGGCCTGGAGGAGGAGGTCGGTGCTGGAGTTGCGGCGGAACAGGTCCTCGATGTCCCGGTCGGCGGCCGTGGGGTCGTACGGCAGTTGCTGTTGCCGGGCAACGGCGTCGCGCAGGGCGTCGGCGAACTCTGCCGGAGGCTGGATGACCCGCAGTCCCCGGACGATGCCGGTGGCTGCGTCGACCAGGATCAGCTGCAGCATGAAGGGGGTGCCGCGCTCGCCGGGCACCCCGGCCGGTAGGCGGGCGGCCTGGCGGTGGTACTCCCATGGAGTATCGGACCAGGGGATTCCCTGGCCCTGGGTGGCGGGGTTGCGGCTGTTTTTGGGGTTGGTGAACCGGTAGGACCACATCAGGTAGCGGTCGGCGCAGGTCAGGGCGAACTCGGCGTTGCCCTTGGTGAACGCGGCGACCTCGGATGCCTCCGGTGAAGCGAAAAACAGACTCATCGGCGCGCTGCACGGCGTCCGACTGTGCGGCAGCGTTCACGTCATCGCCGCAGCGGAACAGGTCGTCATCGCCACCAGCGCCATGGACCTGAGCGAGAAGCGGGCCGACCACTTCCAACGCCAGTCGGAGGCCGTCGTCGCCGCTCAAGACGAATTCCTGGACGCGTGCCGGGAGGATCTCGCCTACACCACCCGCTGGTACCAGGTGCTGCGCCGCCGCAAGGAGCGCCGTTTCCTCCGGGTGCTGGCCGGGCGCTGACACCGGATGGTGAGCTGTAGGTTCCGCGATTCCGTGATCACTCGCGCGCTCCTGACCTGCGGTGCCTTCGATGGTGAGCACTGCTGCCTGGGCAGCCTGTCGCCGGATCATAAGCAATGCGGCTTGGCGAGCGCGGACTTCACGGTTGAGCGCTGTGGAGAAGCAGCAGGTCGCGAGATCCATTGCTCACGGAATCGCGGAATCTACATGAGCGGTGCGACGGCCGGGACCCGGACCGTGCGGGGTGCTGTTGAGTGGCTGCTACCGACGCGGGGTGGAGCAGCTCGGTAGCTCGCTGGGCTCATAACCCAGAGGTCGCATGGTTCAAATCCTGCCCCCGCTACTAACTCCGGCCCCTCGACGTTG
>NZ_JBHVHQ010000399.1:0-7535 GCF_042800135.1 Streptomyces sp. NPDC057654
CGTGCCTGGACTACATCAACGAGCACTGGACCGATATGCGGCCGAAGAGCCTCATAGCGGCCATGGACGGCGAGGCCGCCGCCTGACCGTGATCCGCTGACGAGGACGGGCCGGCCGCGCTCCAAGGCCGGCCCGTCCTCGCGCGTCCCGGTCGCCGCCGTCGGCGCTGTCAGCGGACCATCGCGGGCGACGAGCCGCCCGGCACGCGCAGCGCCGGAGTCCCCGAGCCGTCCGCCGGTACGGCCCAGATGTCGCTCGTGCCCTTGGCGCGGCCCGGCAGGGCGTAGCCGACGGTGCGGTCGTCCAGCCACGCCGCCTGGTCGTCGACGCTGCGCGCCTCGGCGAGCGGCGCCTCCCGCATGGTGCGCAGGTCGAGCACGTACAGCCGCCAGGGATCGGTGGCCCCGGGCCGGACCCGCTTCTTGAAGACGAGCCGGGTGTTGTCGGGGGAGAGCGAGGGGCACTCGACGTTCTCGCGCAGTGCGCGGGCCTTCCACGTCCTCATGTCGCCCTCGACGAGATAGGTGTGGCCCTTGGTGGAGACGGTGGCGTAGAAGCGGTTGTCGTCTCGGGCGAAGGTGACGCCCCAGTAGTTGACGTCGGGGGAGTGGTAGCGCCGGCCGTCGAGGGTGAGCTGGATCTCCTCCATGTTCTTGATGAGGTAGCCGGTCCGGGTGTCCAGGATCGAGGTGCGGGTGGAGAAGGACGAGGTGGCGTACGAGTCGCCGGTCGCGAACATCGTCCACGACAGCATCCGCCCGGACGCCGAGACCCGCGCCCGGTTGGGGATGCCGGTCAGCGCGATGCGGCGCTTCTCGCGGAGCTTGCCGTCCAGCACGACGGCGTACGAGGTCGGCGGGATGCCGGGGCGGCGCGTCAGGCACAGGCCGGTGCCGCCCGCCGCGTAGAAGCGCTCGCACGCGGGCCCGCCGGTGGTGCGCTCGGACGCCGCCACCCCCGGAGCGGCGGGCAGCCGGGCCACGCGGCCGTGCCCCGCGGCGGTGCTGCGGAAGTACAGATTGCCGCTGTCGAGGCCGAACGCGGAGACGGTGTCCGCCGGTTCGGCCCGGTGCGCGGCCCCGACCGTATAGACGGCGGCGACGGCGGCGAGCACGACGCCCGCCGTCGCGACGGCGATCACCTTGGCGCGCGTCGGCAGCGCCGCGAAGGGGGTACGGGCACGGTCCTGGCCGGTCCGGTCCGAGACGAGCGGCGTCGCGTCCGGCGCCGTCTCGGCCACCCCGGTTTCGTCGCTCATGGGTGACGGCAGTGACGACGGCATGGGATCACGCGCTCCTTTCGAGGCGGCGGAGCAGAACGGCCGAGCAGGCAAGCGCCGCCGCCAGCGCCAGCACGGCGGTGATGAGCGCGGGCCGTACGCCCCACAGCGTCCAGGCCGCCCCGAACCCGGCGGCGGCGAGCAGCCGGGCCAGCGCCTGGCCCGTCTGGAGCAGGGCCATGCCGCTCGCGCGCCGGGCGGCCGGCAGCACCGGACCGGCGAGCGCCATCAGCACGCCGTCGGTCGCCGCGTAGAAGACCCCGACCAGCAGCAGGACGCCGACCAGCAGGAGCGCGCCCGCGCCGGTGGTGAGCAGCAGCAAGTACGCGCCGAGCAGCGCCGCGTGCCCGAACAGGAAGGGCACCCGGCGGCCGATGCGGTCGCCGAGCCGCCCGGCCGGCACGGCGAGCGAGAGGTAGACGGCGGCGGCCCCCAGCGGCAGCAGCGGGAACCAGCGCACGGCGAAGTCCAGCTGCTTCTGGAGCAGCAGATAGACGAACGCGTCCCCGATGGTGGCCGCTCCGAGCAGCGACGCGGCGCCGAGGACGCGGCGGAAGTCGGGGTCGCGGAACGGGTCGAGGATCTTGGGGCGGGCGGAGGACGGCGGTGCGTGCGTCCGGGCGGACAGCGGCAGCGCCTCGCGCCCCGGCACGAAGGCGACCAGCATCAGCACCCCCAGCAGCCCGACGCAGAAGCTGACGACGAACACGGCGTCGTACGCGTCGGCGGTGGCCCACAGCAGGGCGAACGCGGCGAGCGGGCCGAGGAGCGCGCCCGTGGTGTCCATGGCGCGGTGCACGCCGAAGGCGCGGCCCAGCGTCTCGGGCGGGCTGCTGAGCGAGATGATCGCGTCGCGCGGCGCGGTCCGCACCCCCTTGCCGATCCGGTCGGCGGCGAGCGCCGCGCCGATGCCGAGGGTGCCGCCGCCCGCCAGCAGCAGCCCGACGCGGGAGAGCGCCGAGAGCGCGTAACCGGCCCCGGCGACGAGCTTGTGCCGGTTGCCGCGGTCGGCCGCGTGCCCGCCGACGAGCCGCACCAGCGCGGTGACGCCGTTGTAGAGGCCGTCGAGGAAGCCGAACTGGAGCGGGGAGAGGCCGAGATGGAGGACGAAGTAGAGCGGCAGCACCGCCGTGACCATCTCGGAGGAGACGTCGGTGACGAGGCTGACCGAGCCGAGGGCGAGGACGGGGCCGGCGACGCGGCCGCGCGACACCTTGCGTGCCGCCTCGGCCGCGCCCGTGGTGGCGAGGTACATCAGGGGCGTCCGGGCCCGCTCAGCGGCACTTGTACGACGGGCTGGCGTCCTTGGTCTTGCCGTCCGTGCCGATCAGTTCCCAGGAGTAGCCGTCGTCGGTGAAGTTCAGCTTGACCACGCCGAAGGTCTTGGTCAGCCGCTTCTCGCTGTTCGGCTGGACCTCCTCGATCTTGTACGGGTTGGCGCCGCCCATCCCGCCGAGCAGCTCGACCAGGCCGTTCGGGTCGGCCTTGCCGTCCGCGTTCTGCGGCGCGAACCGCTCGTAGTGGTGATCGTGGCCGTTGAGCACCAGCTCGGCCTTGGCGTCGATCAGCATCTTCCACACGGGCCTGCTGACGGGGTCGTTGCCGTGCTCGCCGGAGGAGTAGAGCGGGTGGTGCCAGTAGGCGGCCACGCACTTCTTGGTGTTGGCGGCGAGGTCGGCCTTGAGCCAGTCGGTCTGCTCGGACTTGTCGAGGCTGTTGGAGTCCAGCGCGATGAAGTGCCAGTTCTCGTGGTCGAAGCTGTAATAGCTCTTGCCCTTGGGGTACGCGATGGAGCCGAAGTAGGACTTGTAGCCCTTGAGCGCGCCGTCCGGGTCGTATGTCTCGTGGTTGCCCGCGATGGGGTGGGTCTTGGCCTTGAACGCGCCCCAGGTCGTGTCGTAGTACTTCTGGAAGTCCTTGAGCCGGGCGTCGTCGTACTGGTTGTCGCCCATGGTCATGACAAACGCGGGGTTGATCTTCTTGACCAGCGCGGCGGTCTTGGGGTGGACGCAGCTGCTGCTGCTCGCGGTGCACTGCTCGGCGATGTCGCCCGCCGCGACGGCCGTGAACCCGGCGGCCTTCGCTCCGGCCTCCGCCCCCGCCGGGCGGCCCGTCGCGGCGTCCGCCCGGTCGCCCGGCGACCACAGCAGCGCGCCGCCGACCAGGGCGAGGGCGGCCCCCGCGGCCACGGGGACACCGATCCAGGGGTTGATCCGGGGGTTGATCCGGGGGTTCCTGACGAGCGGCTTCCTGGCGCGGGGGGTGGGCGTCATGTCCGTCTCCTCGGTAGGCGGGCGAGCCGTTGCGAGGAATCCTGACGACCGCTCATGTACGCGTCAAGAACTGCGGACGAACTATTGTTAGGAAACTTTCCTACCCTGGCTGCGGGGGTCTCGGCGCGTCCCTCCTAGCCCAACTCGACCTCGTAGAAGCAGTAGTGGTCCTTGATCCGGGCCACGCCGTCCTTCGGCTCGGGGTAGGCCCACACCATGTCCCGCGGGCCGCCGTCGAGCGACCAGTAGGAGGCGGTGCCCTTGAACGGGCAGTACGTGTGGGTCTCGGACGGGGTCAACAGGTCGGTGCGTACGTCCTCGGGCGGCAGGTAGTAGCGCACCGGCAGCCCGGTCTCGTGCAGCAGGAGGGGGCGGCTGCTGTCGGCGATCACCTGGCCGTCGCGCACGACGCGTACGTGCTCCGTGCCCTGCTCGATCTCGATGTCGTGTCCCTGGGGTGCCATGTGAGTGCCTCTCGGTCGGGACCGCCGGCCCGCCCGCGCGGGCGGACGAAGCGATCTGCCTTCTGCCTTCTGCCTTCTGCCGGAAAGTCTCGCAGCCTTCGTGCCGGGCGCTCAGTCCTCCTCGCGTTCCTCGCCGCCCGCGAGGAACGCGGCGAGCAGCGCCCTCTTGTCCGGCTTGCCGCCCGGCGTCAACGGCGCCTCCCGCACCACGGTGACCGCCGCCGGGACGCTCGCCTCGCCCAGTTCGGCCGCGACGCGCGCGCGGAGCGCGGCGAGGTCCGGGGTGCGCCCGGCGACGGGGACGACGAAGGCGTACGCGGCCTCGCCCGTACGCTCGTCGGGCGCGCCGGCCACGTACGCCTGGTCCACGTCGGGGTGGCCGGCCAGACACTGCTCGATCGCCCCGGCGTAGTGCAGCACGGCGTTGACGATGATGACGTCCCGGCTGCGCCCGGTCAGCCGCAGCAGACCGTCCTCGTCCAGGCGTCCCAGGTCGCGGGTGCGCACCCAGCCGTCCCGCAGTACTTCACGGGTCTGCTCCTCGTCCTGCCAGTAACCGGTCATGGCGCTCTCCGTGCGGGCCCAGATCTCACCGGTCTCCCCGGCGGCCTGCGGCCGGCCCTCGGGGTCGCGGACGCTGAGCTCGACGGTGTCCAGGGGGCGGCCGACGGTCGTCCGCGTCAGGAGCTCCTCGCGCGGCAGGGCGGCCAGTTCGCCGGGGGTGAGCAGGGTGAGCATGCCGGTCTCGGTCTGCCCGTACGCGTGGTGGACCGCGGCGCCCAGCCGGTCGACGGCCTCGGCGAGCCGGTGCGGGGCCAGCGGGGAGCCCGCCACCAGCAGGGCGCGCAGGCTGCTCGTGTCGACGGGCTCGGTGCGCAGGGCGTCGAGGATGTGGTGCAGCCGGGGGACGGTCAGCAGGCAGGCGGTGATCCGGTGCTCCTCGAAGACCCGCGGGAACTCCAGTGGGGGAGCGGGGATGACGGCGGTGCCGCCGCCGAGCAGGCTCAGCCCCAGGTGCTCGAAGATCACCGCGCTGGTGAGGGTGCCGAAGAGCAGATAGCGGGAGTAGCCCGCGGCCAGATCCGCGGTGCGCGCGGTCCAGCGGGCGGGCTGCCACGCCCAGTTCCGGGTGAGGCTGCGGTAGGTCTGCGCGCAGCCCTTGGGACGGCCGGTGCTGCCGCTGGTGAGGTTGATCAGCGCGATGTCGTCGGGGCGGCCCAGCGCGGTGAGTCCGTCGGGCGCGATGGTCTCGGAACCGGGCTTCAGCAGGTCGGGGCCGAGGCGGAGCCGGGTCATCTTCTCCGCGGCAGGGGGGAGTTGGAGGCCCTCCGTGCTCTCGTCGGTGACCAGGACTGCGGCGGCGTCGGTCAGTACGTGCGCGAGTTGATGGGCTGTCAGGCCCGGCGGCAGGCCGGTCACCCGGCAGCCGAGCAGGTGGGCCGCGATGCGCAGGGCGAACGCCTCGGGGGTGACGCCGGTCGCCAGGGTGACGGGGCGGCCGGGCCCCAGGCCCTCGGCGCGCAGTGCGTGCGCGCACCGGGCGATCAGCTCCAGCACCTCCCCGCGCGCTACGGGGCGCGAGCGGTATTCGAAGGCCGGCGCGTCCGGCCGGGCGCGGAAGGCGTCGATGAGGGGCTGCGGGAAAGGGGATTCGGTCGAATGATCCACTTTGATTCCGCTCCGGGGGTGCGAATGGCTGGAATACGCCGTGATCCGGCGGTCCCGATGGGGTGGGATCGGTTCGGTCCAATGGGGCCGAAGGGCCGCTCACAAGCTATCGCCAACGTCCTTCACAACCACCCGAAGGGGGTGTGATGTAGGTCACAAAAACGCGGTCTGGTGTCGTTCTTTAACTATCAAGTACTGTCGTTCCAATCTCCCCGCGGAACAGGAGAAAACAATGGCCGCTGAAGAATCTGTCGACTATCTCGTTGTCGGTGGCGGACCCGCCGGATTGCAGGCGGGATATTTCCTGGGGAAAGCGGGGCGAAGTTACCTCATTGTGGAATCCGGCGCCGCTCCGGGTACGTTCTTCACACGCTTCCCCCGGCACCGCACGCTCATATCCATCAACAAGGTGCACACCAGCTGGGACGATCCCGAGCGCAAAATGCGGACCGACTGGAACTCCCTCCTCAGCGACGAGCACGCCCCGCTCTTCACGACCTACACCGAGCGGTATTTCCCGGCCGCCGACGACTACGTCCGCTACCTCGCCGACTACGCCGCCACGCACCGGCTGCGGATCCGCTACGGCACCCGCGTCGCCGAGATCACCCGCCCCGGCGACTTCGTCGCCCGCGCCGAGGACGGCAGCGTCTACCGCGCCAAGCGGCTCATCATGGCGACCGGCTACACCCGCGCGTACGTGCCGGACATCGAGGGCGTCGAGACGGCGGAGCGCTACGACGCGGTCAGCACGGACGCCGCGGAGTTCACCGGCTCCCGCGTCCTGATCATCGGCCGCGGCAACTCCGCCTTCGAGACCGCCGACCACCTCACCGAGAAGGCCGCGGTCATCCACGTCGCGGGCCCCGGCTCGCTGAAACTCGCCTGGCAGACCCACTTCGTCGGCCATCTCCGCGCCGTCAACAACAACTTCCTGGACACGTACCAGCTCAAATCGGAGAACGCGGTCCTGGACGGCCGAATTCTGCGCATAGAGCGGCACGCCGACTCCTCGTACACCGTCGCGGTCTCCTTCGCCCGTGTGAACGAGGTCGTCAAGGAGATACGGTACGACCGGGTGATCCTCGCCACCGGATTCCGCTTCGACGCCTCCGTATTCGCCCCGGAATGCCGTCCGGAAATGGTCATCAACGACAGGTTCCCGGCGCAGAACGACGCCTGGGAATCGACGAACGTACCCGACCTGTACTTCGCCGGGACCATCACACAGGCACGCGACTTCAAGAAATCCACCAGCGGATTCATTCACGGCTTCCGGTACAATGTCCGGGCCCTGCACCGCATCCTCGAACAGCGCTACCACCACCACTCCTGGCCCGCCCGCGCCCTGGCCGGAACGCCCGAGGCCGCCACCGACGCCGTCATCGAGCGCGTCAACCACACCTCGGCGCTGTTCCAGCTCTTCGGCTTCCTCGCCGACGCCGTCCTCGTCGGCCCGGACGGCACCCTGCGCTACTGCGAGGAAGTCCCCGTCGCGCACCTGCACCGCGCCGTCGCCGACGGCCGCTTCGGCGACGTCGACAGCTACGCCGCCGTCACCCTCGAATACGGCGCCGACCACGACCTCGTCAACCCGTTCGACGTCTCGGCGGGCCGCGTCTCCCAGCAGTCCACCACCGGACTCGACGGCCGCTACCTGCACCCCGTCGTCCGCTTCTACCGCACGGGCGACGACGAGCCGACCGGCGAACACCACCTCACCGAGAACCTGGAGAACGAGTGGGACAGCGAGGACGTGCACCGCACCCCGCTGCTGCGCTTCCTCCGCACCCGCCTCGACGACCGCCTCCCGGCCTCCCAGCCGTGATCCCCACCCTGTCGGACCTGCGC
>NZ_JBHVHQ010000400.1:0-7504 GCF_042800135.1 Streptomyces sp. NPDC057654
CCTCAGCCAGGCCGCCGCGGACAACGTCCGCAAGGCCGGGGCCGAGCCGAAGGTCGTCAAGCACTCGCTCGCCCAGCTGGACACCGCCCGCCGGACGCTGGACGCCAAGGCCGCCGTTCCCGGCACCGCCTGGGCCGTCGACCAGAAGACCAACCAGGTCGTCGTGACCGCCGACCGCACGGTCAAGGGCGCGAAGCTGGCGAAGGTGAACAAGGTCGTCTCGTCCCTCGGCGACAAGGCGGAGCTGAAGAGAAGCGCCGGCGAGTTCAAGCCGCTGATCGCGGGCGGCGACGCGATCTGGGGGAGCAGCGCGCGCTGCTCGCTCGGCTTCAACGTCACCAAGGGCGGTCAGCCGTACTTCCTGACCGCCGGTCACTGCGGAAACGCGGTGAAGAGCTGGTCCGACTCCCAGGGCGGTCAGGAGATCGCGACCACCGAGGCGTCGACCTTCCCCGGTCACGACTACTCCATCTCGAAGTACACCGGCCAGACGGACCACCCGAGTGAGGTGAACCTCTACGGCGGCACCCAGAAGATCACCAAGGCCGCCGAGGCCACCGTGGGCGAGCAGGTCAAGCGCAGCGGCTCGACCACGCAGGTCCACGACGGCACGGTCAAGGCGCTCAACGCCACCGTGAACTACCAGGAGGGCCAGGTCGACGGCCTGATCCAGACCGACGTCTGCGCCGAGCCCGGCGACAGCGGCGGCGCCCTCTTCGACGGCGAGTCGGCCCTCGGCCTCACCTCGGGCGGCAGCGGCGACTGCTCCCAGGGCGGCGAGACCTTCTTCCAGCCGGTCCCGGAGGCGCTCAAGGAGTACGGGGCCGAGATCGGCTAGTACCCGGTCCCGGTCTGCTCCACGCGGCCCCCGGACGACCCGCTGACGGGTTGTCCGGGGGCCGCACCGCGTACGCGCGTACGGAGGCGCTCAGGGACGGCGGTCTTCAGGGGCCGCGGTCTCAGAACTCGTAGACCGTGCTCAGCGCGTTCTCCTTCATGCAGGCGTTGGCGAAGGTGTGCTCGTACGAGACGCGGGCGCCTTCCCAGACGCCGTCCACGGTGACGACCACCGGGTTCCATACGTGCGGACACGCTCGGTCCGAGGCCGGTTCGGCCAGTACGTCGAACTTCCCGGCGGCCGCGGTCAGTTCGGCACAGGCGGCCTTCGCGGCCGGGTGCGTGCCGCTCGCGGTCGGGGTGCAGCTCAGCGTCACCGCGCGGCGGACCGTGGTGTTCGCGGCGTGCTCGCCCTCGCCGACCGTGAGCACGAGCGCCGAGGGCGCGTACAGGCTCTTGGGCTGTACGGGCGCGGCGCTGGCGATGGTCGAGGCCCCGGCCAGACCGGTGACGGCCAGTGCGGCGGCAAGAGCGATTCCCCCAGTGATGTACCGCATTTCGAACACTCCCTTGCTCGTAGGTGCAGATACCGGACGGGAGTCTGACCCAACCGCCCGCCGAACGCACATCGCCCGATCACTTCCGGTCGCTGGTTGAACGCGTTCCGTAATGGCGCGAACTCGCGTGACGGGGATCTCAGGGAGGGTGCGGCGCGACCGCCCGCGCCGCAGTGCCGGGCGGTCGGCCGTCAGGGGCGCTAAGCGCCGGAGCAGCCTTCTGATCATTGCCTATGTTGCGAGGTATGCCTTGATGGTTGCGACCTGACCCGTGAAGCACCTTCGGTTCCAAAGGTCCGCACCGTGCTGCGGGGTCCCAGGCGCCCCGGCCGAAAAGAGGTGCGCCGGGCGGTCGCGGGAGGGGCGGGGCGAGGCGGGCCCGCGGCATCAATGGCCGAAGTCCGCTCGGATCCGATGAGAAAAGCCGCGCGCCGCGCCCGGGAAGGAGGGGCCTTGCCCCCCCTGACGTCAGGGAACGAGGACGATGCGGGTGCCGGTCGGCGTATCGGTGGCCCAGGCGGTTTCGACGTCGCGCAGGGGCATGGCGAGGGTGTCGATGGTGAGGCCGGCGGTGGGCAGGCGGTCGGCGAGTTCCTGGTGGGCGGTGCGCATGTCGGCGGGCGAGACGGAGCCCTGGCCGCTGCCGCGGAAGTCGACGTCGGTCTTGCGCAGGGTGGCGCCGGGCAGGGTGATGCCGGTTCCGGCCATCGCGCCGACGTGGACCCAGCGCAGCCGGTGGGCCGCGTCGGCGCGGGCCGAGGTGATCGCCGCGAGCGCGACTTCGGTGGGGCGGCCCCACAGGTAGTCGACGACGACGTCGACGTTCGCGGCGGCCTCGGCCAGGCGCCGGGCGACGGCGGCGTCATCGGCGTCGAGGGAGACGGTGTGGTCGGCGCCGAGATCGGGGAGCTTGGCCAGGGCCCGCGGGTCGCGTCCGGCGGCGGTGATGGTCTTGGCGCCGAGGAGGCGGGCGAGCTGGACGGCCATCTGTCCGGCGTTGCCGGTGGCGCCGAGGATCAGCACGCTCTCGCCGGGCTGGACGCGCGCCCGGTGGGTCAGGGCGAGCCAGGCCGACATCGCGGGGTTCATGGCTCCGGCCACGGTGACGTCGTCGACGCCGTCGGGCAGCGCGACCAGGGCCTCGGCCGGTACGGCGACGTAGCCGGCCATGCTGCCGTTCGGCGCCCCCAGGCCGCCGAAGAAGACGCGGGCGCCGTCCGGTGTGCGGCCGACGCCGTCGAAGCCGGGGATCAGGGGCAGGGTGTTGTCGCTGGTGTAGTGGGTGCCGGCCGCACCGGACCGGACCCGCGGGTGCAGCCCCGCGGCCAGGACTTTCACGAGGACTTCCCCGTCGGCCGGTACGGGGTCGGGGAAGTCCTGGTAGTGGGGCGGCTGACCGAAGGCGGTGACGACTGCTGCGTGCATGGAGGTGCTCCTGAGAGTGGGGAACGGTCTCGCTCGAACCATAATACTTAGTGCCACATAATATATGCGTAGCTAAGCAAATGAAACGGGCCCGCCTCGCCCATTCGGCCACCCGCCGCCCCTCGGTGCCGGCTTCCCCGGTGCCGAATCAGCGCAGGGCGACGGCGGCCATGCGGATCGTCTGGGGCTGCTTCCGAAGATGTATGGGTTTGGGCTTATGAGGTTGTCCCCAGTTCGCGATGCGCCGCCTGACCGGCTGCAACGGACAAGGGGCAGGCGGGGCAGGCGGGGCAGTCGGCACAGGCTTCATATGGCGCCTGTAGCGCGGCGCTTCCTGGTGCTGCGGTCGGTGGTCCAGGCGAGTGCGGCGATGACGGGGAAGGCTGCCGCGGTGAGGGTGACCGTGTGCCAGTTGCCCAGGTGGTAGGCGAGGGTGCCCAGTTGGGAGCCGATGGCGCCGCCGATGAAGAAGGTGGCGATGTAGACGCTGGTGATCCGGGCGCGGGCGTCGGCGTCGAGTTGGTAGATGGTGTGCTGTCCGAAGATCAGGGAGCACTGTACGGCGCAGTCCAGGAGGACCGCGGCGGCGGCGAGGACGAGGATCTGGTGGGCGGCCAGGCCGGCCCAGATGAGGGTGGCGGCGGCGAGCAGGCAGGCCACGGGGGTGAGCCGGTGGGCGAGCCCCCGGTCGGCGAGGCGGCCCGCGAGCGGGGCGACGAGCGCTCCGGCGGCGCCGACGAGGGCGAACAGGCCGACCTGGAGCTGGGAGTAGTGGTACGGCGCGGTGGTCAGGACGTAGGAGATGGTCGTCCAGAACGCGCTGAAGGCGGCGAACATGCAGGCGTGGTAGAAGGACCGGCGGCGCAGTTGCGGGTGCACGCGGATCAGGCGGGCCATGGAACGCAGCAGCTCGGTGTAGGAAGCGGTGCTGGTGGGGGCCCGGCGGGGCAGCGCGCGGCGCAGGACGACGGCCAGCAGCGCCATCAGGGCGGCGGAGACCAGGTAGACGGTGCGCCAGCCCGAGACGTCCGCGAGCAGGCTGCCGACGGTGCGGGAGAGCAGGATTCCGGCGAGCAGTCCGCTCATGACCTTGCCCACCACGGCGCCGCGCAGGTGATCGGGGGCGAGGTCGGCGGCGTAGGGGACGAGGATCTGTGCGACGACGGAGGCGGCGCCCGCGACGAGCGCGGCGATGAGCAGGACGGTGAAGGTGGGGGCGAGGCCGCCGGCGGCCATGCCCAGGGCCGTGACGGTGAGCAGGACGGAGACCAGGCGGGAGTTCTCGACGCGGTCGCCGAGGGGGACCAGGAGCACCATGCCGGCGGCGTAGCCGAGCTGGGTCAGGGTGATCAGCAGGCCGGCGGTCGAGTCCTGGAGCTGGAAGGCCCGGCGCAGCGTCTCCAGGAGCGGCTGGGCGTAGTAGAGGTTGGCGACGGTCAGCCCGCAGGAAGTGGCCAGGAGTACGACCAGCCAGCTGGGCAGGGCTTGTTGTCGCGCGGTTGACTCCGGTGTGGCGCGGGCGGTTGCGGGTACGGGCATGGTCCATCTCCGGGTACGGGCATGGGGGAGAGCCGGAAGTCGAGTCGGCTCCACGGGCCGCCCGGCCGGCTGGTTTGGAATCAGGGTTCCATATTGAACTTCGGTTCAACATAGAACGTGAGCGGGTACCATGTCAAAGATGAAGAACTCGGGTGACCCGCTGCCTCAGGGGATCGAAATCGGTGCGCTGTCCAGGATCATTCGGCACCGCTTCGCCGACCGGATCGAGCAGGTCATCCACCCCCTGGGGCTCACCCTCGGGCAGTGGACGGTGCTGCGGGAGCTGAAGCGGACGCCAGGAGCCTCCGCCTCGGAGCTGGCGCGCGCCGCGGTCCACACACCGCAGGCCGTCAGCCGTCTCGTCCGGACTCTTCAGGAGGAGGGACTGGTGGAGCGCTCCCCGGCCCGCGGCCGGATGGTGGACAATCACCTCACGGCCAAGGGGCACAAGGTGATGGATGAGACCTTCATCCAGATCGAGGCCCAACTCGCTCCGGTACTGGAGAAGTTCGGAACGGCCAACGCCGAGGAGTTCCGCCGGCTGTCCCATCTCCTCATCGAAGCCCTGGAGGGCCGGGCCTGAGTCGGGTAGCCGGAGCCCGTCGCCGGGCCCCGGCCCCCTCAGAACCGTGCTTGCGCCTTTCAACGCACACGGCTCAAGCAGAATCCACGTGCAACGCGGGTTCCTGCATCTCGGTCCTCCTGGCATCACCGGCATGATGCTGTCGGTGACAGGAGGCATGTACGAGGCGGAGGTTGTTCTTCGCGTCCGTTCCACCGTCCCGCCGGTAGACGAAGTGATGCTTATGGAGCGTCTTCTTCATCGCCGCGAACCATTCGATCCACTCACGCGGACTGTCCGGCTCGTACTCGGCCCCGGAGATGAGCGCCTGCTTGCACAGCGGGCAGACACCCTTCTGACGCGCCGCCAGATAGATGCTTGTCTTATCCATCGGCGGTGGCGTCCGGGTGCGGCGTCTCGATGCCCAGTAGTCCTGGAGAGCCGGATCATCCGGAGATGCCGTGCCCTTGACCATGACGTGTCGGACGATCGGGACCCATGCGAACTTCTGGAGGTGGGCCCCCGTTGCCGGGATGCCGAATACCCAGTTGTCCGCTCTGGACGTGTTGAACCTCCCGAAGTGTCTCCTAATGATCCACTTCATGGACTTCCTCGCGTGGCCACGTTTGGCCCACTTGAAGGTGAGCTTCCACATGTAGTCGTCCAAGGAAGCGAAGGTCTTCTTGGACACCACGGACCGGTAGTATGCCGCCCATCCCCTAATGATGGGGTTGAGCTTCATCAACACGGCTTCGGCATTGGACCCGTACAGGGTCGTTACCTCCATCCGAAGCCGCTCCCGGACCCTCAGTACGGCTTCCTTGCTCGGCCTGATGATCGCCTTCCCGCTGGAACTTCTGCGGACATTGAATCCGAGGAAGTCGAAGCCTTCAGTGAGGGTCGTGACTCTCGTTTTTTCCTCATTGAAGCGAAGCCCGCGGGGCTCCAACCACTTCGCCAGCTTCTCCTTGATCTCGTACGCCTCTGCCTCCGAGTGCGCGAGCACCACGAAGTCATCGGCGTACCGGACGAGCACCGGCGAGGTCCGCTTGATTTCGAGCCCACGGGCTCGAAACGCGTACCTCACCCCGGCTGCCGTTTCCATCCCGTGGAGCGCGATGTTCATCAGCAACGGGCTGATGACACCCCCTTGTGGGGTACCTTCCCGCGTCGGCGACCACCGACCGTTCTCGATCACGCCGGACCTGAGCCATTGGCGGATCATGCCCCTCGCAGGGAATGCACCGATGGACTCTGTCAGTCTTTCGTGATCGATCCGGTCGAATGCTGCCGCGAGGTCGGCATCCAGAATCCATTCCCTGTTGGCATTCTTACCGCTCGCCGTGTTATGGATGGCCTGGATAGCATCCTGGCAGCTTCGTCCCGGCCTGAACCCATAGGACCTGGGTTCGAACCGGGCCTCCCACTCAGGCTCAAGGGCATTCTTCACCCTGGCCTGCATGACCCGGTCGCGGATGACCGGGATGCCGAGAGGTCGTTGCTTGCCGTTGCTCTTCGGGATGTACACGCGCTTGACCGGCCTGGCACTCCATGGAGTCGTCGTCCGCGTCAGATCGGCGACCAGTTCTCCTCGCCCCTGCGGGGCGAGGATCACCTCCTTGTCGATCCCGCCTGTCTTGCGCCCGGTGCTCTGCTGTGTCACGCGCTTCACGCTCACCAGCGTGTTGCTCCTCGACCTCAGCATGAGCTTTTGCAGGCTCCTGACCTTCTTGAGGTCGCCGTCCCGCGTTGCCTTGAAGATGCGCTGCCGCAGTCTCCGTACGTTCTCCTCTGCGGTGGCCCAGTCAATGCCGGTCCAGTCGCAGTCGCAGAGTTCGCCCTTTGGGCCGTTCAGCACGTCGAGCGCCGACTCATTCATCGTTGCCATCCGTGCCGCCTAACTTGTCCGCAGGTTCGGGGTTCCTTGCAGTTCTCTTCAAGATTCCACCTGATCCACGTCGGCTCCCTTTCGGGCCGGGCATCTGCCCGTATCCGGCGAGTTATGCAGGGAGTTGGGAGTTCCCCCCCTGTTTTCCTCTGGCCTTTCGACCTGCCGGCGTTCGCTTCTTGGATCATCCTGGTCCCGCTATGGGCTCCGGCTTTCCTTACGGTCGGCTTGCTGCCCGAAGGCAGACCACAACGGGGTTCCCACGTTCCACACATTCCAGTTGCGACTGGATTGGGTGCCTCCTTTACCCCGGATCCGGTGGTGTCCGTGCTCCGCGCCAAACTCCACAGAGCTCACCTGACGCCTTCCAGCGTCGGGACCTGTCAGCCACTACGGCTTCCCATCTTCGGCTGTTGAAAATGACGAGGCATAGTCAGAGGTTCACTTTCGTTCACCCGCCCAGCCTTCCCCTTGCCTGTTGCCCTCGGATGGAACGAAGGCTCTTGGGCGTGAGGACCCGGCTTCACACCCCGCCGTTGCCAGCGACGCATGCGAGTCTGGGGATCGACCTGGACACTGGTCGAGAGGAATCAGCCGTATCTTTCTCCTTTCCCTGGCCAGTTCCTCACTGGAGATGTGCGACCTCGTGTCGCACGCTTGTCTTTTCCTGAGCTTGCCTTTTGAGGATGGCGGATC
>NZ_JBHVHQ010000401.1:0-7504 GCF_042800135.1 Streptomyces sp. NPDC057654
CCCTCCCCAAACGCACTGTCGGCCTTCACCACCCACAACCAGGTGATGAAGGCCGACGTCACGCACAGGGGCCGGACCTTTTACCAACAGTGTCCCCAAGGGGGCCGGCCCCCGTCCGTCCCGGCTCAGCGCTTGCTGTCCGCGTAATTGACGAGGAACACCGCCTCCGCCAGCGACAGCCGCTCCAGCTCCTGGGGCGACACGCTCTCGTTCACGGCGTGGATCTGCGCCTCCGGCTCGCTCAGCCCGATGAGCAGGATCTCCGCCTGCGGGTAGAGCTGCGACAAGGCGTTGCACAGCGGGATCGAGCCGCCCATGCCCGCGGTCTGCATCTCCTCGTCCGGGTACGCGACGCGCATCGCCTCCGCCATCGACGCGTACGCCGGGCTCGCGGTGTCGGCCCGGAACGGCTGGCCCTCGCCGATCTGCTCGACCTCGACCCGCGCACCCCACGGCGCCGCCGACCGCAGATGCGCCGTCAGCAGCCCGGTGGCCTCCGCCGCGTCCTGGCCCGGCGGCACCCGCAGGCTCACCAGGGCCCGCGCGCCGGCCTGTACGGACGGGGTGGCGCCGATGACGGGCGGGCAGTCGATGCCGAGCACGGTGACGGCCGGGCGCGCCCAGACGCGGTCGGCGACCGTACCGGTGCCGATCAGCCCGACGCCGTCCAGCACCCTGGCGTCCTTGCGGAACTCCTCCTCCGGGTACTGGAGCCCTTCCCACGACGCGTCCGCCGACAGGCCCTCGACCGTCGTCGAACCGTCCTCGGCGCGCAGCGAGTCGAGAATCCGGATCAGGGCCGCGAGCGCGTCGGGCGCCGCCCCGCCGAACTGACCGGAGTGCAGATTGCCTTCGAGGGTGTCGACCTGGACGCGTACGAGCGTCATGCCGCGCAGCGTCGCCGTGACGGTCGGCAGGCCCACCCGGAAGTTCCCGGTGTCGCCGATGACGATGGTGTCGGCGGTGAGCAGCTCGGGGTGCGCCCGCGCGTACTGCTCCAGGCCGCCCGTGCCCTGCTCCTCCGAGCCTTCCGCGATCACCTTGACGTTCACGGGCACGCCGCCGTGCTCCTTGAGCGCGCGCAGCGCCGTCAGGTGCATGATCAGGCCGCCCTTGCAGTCCGCGGCGCCGCGCCCGTACCAGCGGCCGTCGCGCTCGGTCAGCTCGAACGGCGGCGAGAGCCACGCGGCCTCGTCCAGCGGCGGCTGAACGTCGTAGTGCGCGTACAGGAGCACGGTCGGCGCGTCCTCGGGACCGGGCAGGAAACCGTAGACCGACTGGGTGCCGTCCGGGGTGTCGAGCAGCGCGACGTCCTGGAAGCCCTCGGTGCGCAGCGCCTCGGCCACCCAGTTCGCGGCGGCCTCGCACTCGCTCCGGGGGAACTGGGCCGGATCGGCGACCGACTTGAAGGCCACGAGTTCGGCCAGCTCGGCCTTGGCCCGCGGCTGGAGGGAGGCGACTGTCCGGGCGAGCGCGGGGTGGGCGGTCGGCGGGGTCGAGGCGTGCTCCATGGAACGCTCCTTGTGGGCGCGACGTTATGTCCGTACGTGGGCGTCCGTAAGCGAGGTCCGTACGTACGGACGATTTCAGAGGTCCGATCTTCCCACAGGGGGATCGTCGTACGGCGGCCCGTAGGATGCGGGCGACAGCCGGAGCCAGGCAGCGAGCGGGAGTAGAAGCACAGGTGAGCAGCGACAACGCAGCCCAGGACAGCGGAGCGACCGACGAGTCGGTGGACGAGTCGGTGTGGGACGTCGTGGTGGTGGGCGGCGGGCCCGCGGGGGCCTCGGCCGCCTATGCCGCGGCCGTCGCCGGCCGCAGGGTGCTGCTGCTGGAGAAATCCGAGCTGCCCCGCTACAAGACCTGCGGCGGCGGCATCATCGGGCCGTCCCGCGATTCCCTGCCACCAGGCTTCGAGCTGCCGTTGCGGGACCGCGTGCACGCCGTCACCTTCTCCCTCAACGGCAAACTCACGCGCACCCGCCGCTCGAAGCAGATGCTCTTCGGGCTCATCAACCGGCCCGAGTTCGACGCCTCCCTGGTCGAGACCGCCAAGGAGGCGGGCGCCCGGGTGCGTACGGGCACGACCGTCTCGCGCGTCGAGCAGCACGGCTCCTCGGTGCCCGACCGGCGCACCGTCGCCGTCGTGCTCGCGGACGGCGAGATCGTGCTGGCGCGCGCGGTGATCGGCGCGGACGGCAGCGCCAGCAGGATAGGAGCGCACGTCGGCGTCAAGCTCGACCAGGTCGACCTCGGCCTGGAGTCGGAGATTCCGGTGCCGCCGACAGTGGCGGAGGACTGGGCCGGCCGCGTGCAGATCGACTGGGGCCCGATGCCCGGCAGCTACGGCTGGGTCTTCCCCAAGGGGGACACCCTGACCGTCGGCGTGATCTCGGCGCGTGGCGAGGGCGCGGGCACCAAGCGTTATCTGGAGGACTTCATCGCCCGCCTCGGCCTCGCGGGCTTCGAGCCGAGCGTCTCCTCCGGCCATCTGACCCGCTGCCGTTCCGACGACTCGCCGCTCTCCCGCGGCCGGGTGATCGTCTGCGGCGACGCGGCCGGGCTGCTGGAGCCGTGGACGCGGGAGGGCATCTCCTTCGCGCTGCGGTCGGGGCGGCTCGCGGGGGAGTGGGCGGTCCGCATCTCCGAGGCGCAGGACGCGGTCGACGCGCGCCGCCAGGCGCTCAACTACGCCTTCGCGATCAAGGCCGGGCTCGGCGTGGAGATGGGCGTGGGCCGCCGGATGCTGACCGCCTTCGAGCGCCGCCCCGGCGTCATGCACGCGGCCGTCACGAGCTTCCGGCCCGCCTGGCAGGCCTTCGCGAAGATCACCCGAGGCACGACGACGCTCGCCGAGATCGTACGGACCCACCCGATGGCCCGCCGCGCGCTCGCCGCGATGGACCGGCCGCAGCCGGGGAACCGGACGGGCGGCCGGGGCGGGATCCGCGGCGGAAGACGTGCCGAGCAGCAGGCCGAGGAGCAGCCGGGGGAGGACCGGACGGAGAATCAGCCGGGGACGCAGGCGGGATAGGGGGTCGGCGCTGGTCGGGCTTGCGCCCGAGCGGACGGCGCTCAGCCGGGGTTCAGGCCGTCGCCCGTACTCCCGGGGAAGTACGGGTGATCACCACGTGTGGCTGACGCGCCCCGCGCCGCCGCCGTCTAGCGTGGCCGGCATGAGCAGCGAGAGGCGGGCGACGTGGGCGCGCGAGCGCGGCGGCGGCTCGCCATGGGCGCGCGAAGGCGACGGCGACGGTCCGCCGTGGGACCGCTGGCTGCGTCGCCCCGCCGACCGCCCGCCCTGGCTCTCCTCGCTCGCCGTCGCCGTGATTCAGCAGGTCGGCACCGGCTTCGCCGCCCACAGCCAGATCGACCGCGCGCCCGTGGACCCGTTCGCCAGGGCGCTGCTCCTGATCGGGCCGCTCTTCATGCTGGTACGCCACCGCCGTCCGGCCCTCGCCGTCCTCGGCGCGTCCGTCGCCGCCACGGTCTACCTCGGCGCGGGCTACCCGTACGGACCGGTCTACGTCAGCGTCGTCATCACCTGCTTCACCGCCGTACTCGCCGGGCACCGCCACGCCGCCTGGGCAGCGGTGACCCTGCTGTGGGCCGGTCAGGTGCTCGCCGCGCACTGGCTCTACCGCCGGCTCCCGCCGACCGGCGACGGCCCCGGCAGCTGGGTGTCGGACTCGGGGACCGCGGCCTGGCTGCTGGTCGTCGTCGCCGTGTCCGAGCTGGTACGGGGCCGGCGCGAGCAATGGGCGCGCGACCGCGCGGAACGGGCGGCAGCCGAGCGCCGCCGCGGCGACGAGGAACGGCTGCGCATCGCCCGCGAACTCCACGACGTACTGGCGCACAGCATCTCCGTCATCAACGTCCAGGCGGGCGTCGGCCTCGCCCTTCTCGACCGGGACCCCGAGCAGGCCCGTACCGCGCTGACCACCATCAAGGCGGCCAGCAAGGAGGCGCTCGGCGAGGTCCGCCAGGTGCTCGGCGCCCTGCGCGCGCCCGGCGACGCGCCCCGCTCGCCCGCGCCGGGGCTCGACCGGCTCCCGGAACTGACGGAGCAGGCGGCGAGCGCCGGGCTCATCGTGGACGTCGCCGCCGAGGGCGTACGGGCCGAACTGCCGCCCGCCACCGACCTGGCGGCCTTCCGCATCGTCCAGGAAGCCCTCACCAACATCGTCCGCCACTCCGGCTCGCGCACCGCGCGCGTACGCCTGCGCTACGCCCCTGACCTCCTCGAACTCCGCGTGGACGACGACGGCCCCGCCACCACGGCGGACAGCGACGCGCCCGGCGTGACGGGCGGCGGCAACGGCCTCGTCGGCATGCGCGAACGCGTCGCCGCGTTCGGCGGCGACCTCGACGCGGGGCCCCGGCCGGACGGCGGTTTCCGCGTCGTCGCCCGCATCCCGCTCAGGCCGCCGCCGACCAGTCCATCGGGCGGGCCGCCGACCGGGCATTCGGGCGACTCACGAGGCGGTCCGACGGGCGGGGGCGGGGCTACGGTGACCCCACCTCAGGACAAGGAGACCCCGTGATCCGCGTACTGCTCGCCGACGACCAACTGCTGGTACGCGCCGGGTTCCGGGCGCTGCTCGACGCCGAGCCCGACATCGAGGTGGCGGGCGAGGCGGCCGACGGCGAACAGGCGGTGGAGCAGGTGCGCGCGCTCCGTCCCGACGTGGTCCTCATGGACATCCGCATGCCGGTCCTCGACGGCCTCGCCGCCACCCGCCGCATCACCGAGGACCCGGCGCTGGCCGAGGTCAAGGTCGTCATGCTCACCACCTTCGAACTGGACGAGTACGTCTTCGAGGCCATCCGCTCCGGCGCCTCGGGCTTTCTCGTGAAGGACACCGAGCCCGAGGAACTGGTGCGTGCGGTACGGGCCGTGGTCGACGGCGACGCGCTCCTCTCGCCCGGCGTGACGCGCCGCCTGATCGCGGAGTTCGCCGCCCGTTCCAAGGAACCGGCCGCCGTTCCCGGGCTCGCGGACCTCACCGAACGCGAACGGGAGGTGATGGCGCTCGTCGGCGTCGGCCTCTCCAACGAGGAGATCGCCCGCCGCCTCGTCGTCTCCCCGCTCACCGCCAAGACCCACGTCAGCCGCACCATGGTCAAACTCGGCGTCCGCGACCGCGCGGGGCTCGTCGTCCTCGCCTACGAGTCGGGGCTGGTACGGCCGGGATGGCTGGGGTGAGGAGCCGGCGGCCCGGGTGGGGCGGGCGGTACGGGCAGGTGCGGGCGGCTTCCCGTACGCCCGGGGGTCCGGCGGCTCAGCGGCTCAGCCGTTCGTCGACTCGGCGGCTCAGCGCCCGAGCGAGGCTCAGTGGTCCAGCGGCTCAGTGATCCAGCAGCTCAGAACAGCGCGTCGGGGCCGGACGGCGCCGGGGCCCGTACGGTCACGGTGGTCGTCGCTTCGGGCGGCGCGGCCGACAGGGGCCAGCCGGCCAGCTGCCGCGCGTCGGTCAGCAGCAGCCGCCCGTCACCTGTTTCGACGTACACATCCGGGCCGGCGACCGCCGCCACCGTGCCCGCCAGCGTCTGCCCGGCGGCCGGCTCGACCGTGCCGTCCGGCGGACGCAGCCGCTCCAGATGGAACGCCGTGTCATGGTGCACCGGCCGGAAGTCCATGACGGACAGCGACTCCGGCAGGCCGGGCAGGCCGCGTGCCCGCTCGTGGAGGGCCGCCAGTTCGGCCGCCCGGAGCGGTTGCGGCGGCAGCGCGTGCCGGGCGGTGCGCTTCGCCGCGTACGGGAACCGGTCCGGCACCGCCAGCGCCGCGCCGAGCACCGCCTCCGCCCTGCGCGCGGACATCAGCGGACCGCGCCCCAGCAACGCGTAGGACAGCGCCGCCTGTTCGAGAAGCCGAACCCCCTCCCGCTCGGTTGCCGTGATGCCGACCTTGATCAAGTCCGGCCCGAACCAGGCCAGATAGACGTCGTACGGGCGTGGGTCGTCCGCGATGGTGTCGGCGGCCACCGAGTGCGAACGGTCCAGCCGCGCGCACTGCGGGCACTGCGCGGAGACGGCCGACAGGGACAGCGAGGCCCCCTCCGGGCACGGCGTGTGCCGTCCGCCCCTGCGCACTCCGACGCAGCGGCGCCGCTCCCCGATGGTGAACGCCAGCGGCCGGTCCGGCGGCAGCGGTGACGAGCGCTCACCCCGCGTCGGATGGAGCCAGGACAGAGCGGGCCCCGAGTGGTCCCACCGCAGCCCCGTGCACTGCCAGTCCCCGCGCTCCGAGCTCATCCCCGCACCGTAACCGAATCGCCGAGAACGCTTGCGGCCGGTCCACGCCACGTTCCGACCAGCGGATTCGCGCCAGATGGCGATGGGCAGGCCGGCCGACTGACCTCGCACCGCTCGCCGCAGTCCGTACCCCCGCTCGTATCGCTGTATCGCTGTATCGCCATGACGCCGAGATGTTGCGTCGGTCCCCAACAGACGTCCGCCGTCTCACCTCCTCCCGATCGTCGACTTCTCCCGCCACAGATCCGCCAGCGACGAGTCGCCCGCGACGCTCACCTTGTCCAGCGGAAGGCGGTTCCACAGCAAGAGGTAGAGGTCGCCCGCGCCCCCGCTGAGTTCGCAGTCAGCGGCCGTTGCGCCCTCCGGCAGATGCTGGGTGCGTATGGTGCGCGGTGCCTCCTCCGACAGACATATCGTCCAGACGTCTTCCGTGTCCGTGGCCCGTATGCGCAGGGTGCGCCGCGTGGAGGTACGCGCCTTGCTGGTCTTCAGCCCGTGGAACCCCACGACGATCTCGTCGATCCCATCGGCGGCGAAGTCGGCCGGGAAGGCCGGGAAGGGCGAGAAGGGCGAGAAGGGCGGGGACGGCGGGGACGGCGGGGACGCAGCCCCGAGCGCCGCTTGCACGTCGACGCGGTGGATCGCGATTTCATGGGCCTGGCGCCGGGCCCAGAAGACGAGCGGCGACGGCGCGGGCAGGAAGGTCCAGCATTCGAGGTCCGCGGGCGCGGCGGTGAGCGTCGCGAGCAGGCGGCGGTGGCCGTCGCGGAACCACTCGATCAACTCGACCCCGTCCGGTTCGGAGCCAGTGGACGGCTGAACCGGCTCAGTCAGCCCCTCGGCCACGTATCGGGCAGCCCAACGGTGCACCTGCCCCAGGTGCCTCAGCAGGTCACGCACCCGCCACTCGGGGCAGGTCGGCACCGGAGCGTCGAGCCCAGCCCGCTCGGCGGCCTCGGCCAGCAACTGGCCGTCCCGCTCGATGGATTCGATGTATGCGGCGGTGTCCATGAAAGAAATTGTGACAGCCGCCACTGACAAGGCACCGGTTATCCACAGGCGCAGTTACGGCCGTTGCCGGGGCCGCAGTGGTAGCGCCGTAGCCGTCACTGACCGCGCGTGGATTTCCGGGTGAGGAAGGCGATCAGCGCGGCGACGGCGGCGAGCAGCGCGACCGTCGTGAGCGCGGTCGGCAGCGACCAGCGGTCGGCGAGGAAGCCGATGGCGGGCGGGCCGAGCAGCATGC
>NZ_JBHVHQ010000402.1:0-7473 GCF_042800135.1 Streptomyces sp. NPDC057654
GGTCAGGGCAGCGTCGTCTTCTCAGGCGCAGCCCCCTGCTTCCCGGCGGGACCTCAGGTCCATCAGTTGCATGTACGGCTGGTGCAGTGACCGGGGGACCTGCAGGGCCAGAAGCGTGCTCCGCCCGGCGGGTATGAGGGTTGCCGTCTCAGTCTCGGCCGGGCGCCGACTCGCGGCACAGCGTCCGTCGGCCTCTCACGCCGACGTCCTGACCACAGGACTTCCGGGCGGCTGCCACCAGGTCCACCGATCGCCTGCCCGATTGATGCGCTGAACGGACAACCACGTCACGAAGTCGCCGGTCGGACTTCTTCTTCGAGCGTTACCGCGATGCAGATGTCTTCGTCGCGCGGGTGGAACCGGACGAATTCGCCGGGCATCGAAGCATCCTCCGGCAGGCCGCGGTGCTCCCGGTAAACCGCCCACGCTGCGGCGACGGCCTTGTGCACTTCTTCCCATGCCGCGCTCCAGGGCTGCCCGGCGGGCACAATCCACTCCTTGCGGCGCATGACGACCTCACGGGTCGCATACGTCGCCATCACACGTCCTTGACGGTGGTATCGAGAAGGCGGAGGACTTTCTGGCGGGTACGGACGCCGCAGCTGTCCGTGGCCTCCGCATACTCCCGGATCTGAACCACGGCCGCTTCGGCGCGCTTCTGGCCCTCGGCATAGGCGCACGCGTAGTCGATCCAGTACCGGGCGTTTGCCCGGAGCCGGTCGCGCTCCTCGAACGGACGCCGAAGCTGCGGGACGGCAAGGATGGCGTCGATGATCCCGATGCGCTGGCCTTCCGGGCACAGAGCATCCTCGTGGATTGCCTCGGCCATCAGGTCTCGCAATCGGCCGAATTCAGTGGCACGCCCTTCGGCGTACATTTTTGCGATGCCGTCATCGCCGGGTCGGGCAGGCTTCGGGACGGCCGTCGAGAGGCGGTCTTCCAGAGTGGCCACACGGGCCCGCAGGCGTTCGTTCTCGCTGCGCAATACCTCGTACTGGTCGAAAGGGCAGTATCCCAACAGCTGAGGATCACCGTGTTCTGGGCAGTCCCCCCTCGGACCGTAATAGTCCTCGGGCGTCAATCGCCCGCATGAACACTTGTTGTCAGGCTGTGCCGTGCGGTGGCAGGCGCATGCGAGGCGGGTCTCGTGGTCCGGACACTCCATGGCGGTCACGCCTCCTCCTCGGGCTGCTGCGTCTCGACGCAGATCGTGATGGCGCGTCGGGTGCTACGCCCGACGTACACGGTGTCTTCCGGAACACGCCCGTCACAGATACGTCGGTACTGAATAAGGGACGGCATCATGTCTCCTCGGTGTCGCGGCGCCCAGGCCAGCCCCGGGCCGCACGCATCCGCTCCTCGTCGATGTCAATGAACCCCAGCTCCAGCAGATGCAACAGCCCCTCTCGGAGTGCGCTGTCCACGGTGTCCGCCATCGTCATCGGTTTCTTGTAGGGGCCTTCCGGGCTCAGCAGCCAGCAGGTCGCGGCTCGGGTGGCGATAAAGTGGGCATCGGCGAAGGCGCTGCCCATGCTGGTGTCGACACGGAGCCTAAGGAAGGGGTCAAAGATCCTCTCGGGGAGCGCCGGTTTGTCAACCATCACGCCTCGCGAGTGGGTTCGTAGTCGTGCCAGGAGTCGTCCTTGTCCCCCTGCGCGACGCACGTGCGGCACTGTCCGATGGCGACGGGCTCGTCAGATAGCGTGTGCTGGTCCGCTGGGTGCTTGCATATGTTGCACTGAGTGGCGTTGGGGCGAAGCAGGTGGTCCTGCCATGCCGCGACGGCGTATCCCTGCCAGATGGTCGTAGGGGACATCCAGCCGCAGGTGCAGGTCAACGTGTCCTCGTCCCTTTGCGGCTCGGTCCAGCGCGGCCGGTGCCGCTCCACGATGTCCGCGTGTTCGGGGCAGACGTAGCCGGACGCAACGGTGGGACGGACCTGCTTCCAGCCTTGTGAGGACCAGTTCGCCTCTGGGGGGCGGCCGCTCATGGCGGCTCGGATGTCGAACTGGCGCAGGCACCCGGGGATGAGGCAGTCTCGGAGGACCGGCTGTTCCATGAGGAGGTAGTTGACGGTCGCACGGAGCTGGCCGCGTTCGGCGACAGCCTCGCAGGTGGCATCGGTGTGTTGGGCCAGGCACTCGCCGGACGCGTCGGCCTGCTGCCGCTCGGTCCCCTCGGCAGGCATGACGACGCGGTCCGGTTGCGGCCGGATCCGCACGGCGTTCTCGATGTCGTAGCAGATGTTGGCGACGGTGTCGGTCCAGAGGGGCTGCCCGTCATCGGCACGCCGCTGCTCTATCACCTGTCGTACCCGGCTCAACGCAGCCAACAGGTTGGCGTTCTCGCTCCGCAGGATGTTGAGCATCACGTCGGTTGCAGCGTCACTGATGCGCAGCGTTTCCGCCGCCTGCTCGTCGGCCAGAGCCATGGCGGCCTCGGCGTTGCGGTACCAGGCGGCTCGCATGTGGTCCCACGCGGTGCCGGTCTCGCGGAAGCACTTCGAGCCGGCGGCTTCGGCCATGGCGCGGGCGTACCGGTCACGCAAGTTGTCACCGGTCACTTCCACACCTCATCCATCAGGGATGCCCAGTACTCGTTCTCCCTCTCAGCTTCCCTGCATTCGAATTCTTCGCGCGTGCAGCCGTCGGCGGCGCACGGCCACGGATCGAGGTTCCGTTCGACAGGAAGGCCTGCGGGGCCGCTCTTCCCGGGATCCTTCTCGAGGATTCGCAGACCGTGGAGGCAGTAGGTGCCCCACTTCTCCTCGGCCTCCCTGACACGGTCCTGGCATTCGGACGCCCGGCAGTTCTCCGGTATGCCTTCGTGGACGGTTGGTGCACCCGCCTGGTCTTTGCCGTCGTGCGTCACGTTGATGATCACTCCTGCTCTGTAAGTTGTCAGGTGGCCCGAGTGCTGATCCGGCTGGAGGCGGAGGTCCGCATGAACCTGCGTGAACTCGCCGTAGCACCCGCGGAACTGCGGGCTTCCTCACCCGCAGTTCCGCTCAACGCCCTGGCCAGTCGGCGGCTGCTCAGCGGGACGCCCCTGGTTTGCCGTCGAAGCCGAGCTCGACGCGTACGACCAGTAGCTGCACGAGGAGGAGGAAGCCGAGCTCCGACGCGACCGTGCGGGTCGGCGATTTCACCGACCACGAACTCCGTGAACTGCAGTAGCAGTCCACAGCGGCCGGCGCGGGTAGAGGCCCGTGCGGCGCACTCGGCTAAAGGGCTGCTGAAGATGTTGCGGGTTCCGGCCCCGGCCCGGAACCGCCGGATGCCCGGCAGGCGGCCTGGCGGACACGCGGGAGTACGGCACGAAGACGTGGCCCGGCGCCGAGGCGTGGGGACTGGGGGGGTGGCCGGCGTGAACTCGGTTCTGCGCGGCCACCGGCTGGCAGGTGCTGTCTTGTGTGCGACGAGCGGGCGCAGCAGGAGACGCGCGGGCGGTTCACCGAGCCGAGAACGCCCCTACGGCCGCTGCGTCCCGTGCTTGTGGTCGATCTGCGCCACGCGGGCACTCAGGCGGGTGACGGTGCGGCGGACATCGTCGACGGTGTCACGCAGAACCTCTTCCAGCGCCTGCCTCATGCTAAAAGCGTCACGCTCGTTCCCGACGGCATAGGCGGTGCCCACATCGACACCTTCCAACGACACGGTTCCTGTGATCTGGACATCGCAGTCCACTGGCTCGTAGGTGCACCAGGCGTCTTCAGCGGTGGCGGCGCGGCGCCCCTGGACTGTGACGGTGTAGCCCTCGTGGAAGAAGCGGGCGGTACCGTCGAGGTCCAGGCGGAAGCCAGGATCGGCGGGGGCGCTGAGCTGGCGCAGTTCCATGCGGAATCTCCAAGGTTGCGGTGTCGCCGATTGGCGTGGACCGGCGGCAGTAGTTCCAGGTGATGGCCGGCAAGGTTGTCCTCGAACTTGCCGGCCGGAGTAGTTTTCCTTGGACTCGGCCATCTCGCGGGTGGTCATGATGTTCTTCCGCCCCCGCGTCGTTCAGCCCTCGAGAAGCGCGCAGGCGGGGCACTCGGGTGCTCCGGATGGCGCGGGCCGCTGCGTGGTGTAGCCGCACAAGCAGCCGTCATACGTGCCATCGCTCACGTGCACGTAGGCGTCTTCCCGCCCTCGGATCTGCTTGCGGGCATCGGTGGTTTCAGGGGGCTCGACGAAGGTGATGCTGTTGACTCCCATCGGGGCGAGGTTCCTCGTGATGGAACTCTTGAGAGCGGCCACATCCGCATCGGCGTCATCGACACCCAGTCCGGTGAACCCTGCATTCTGAGCTGCCGAGTTCACCTTGGACGCTTTACGGGAGCCTTTACCTGTGAAGTCCTGCATGGTTACTGTCACTCCTTTGTCGTGTGCTCGCACGTCCAGCGTTTCGTGGTACGAAAAACAGGCGCAGGAATGTGAAAGCTCCTGAGGAAACCCGTGTCTCCCCTGGCCTCTCAGTGCCTCACGCCGTCGTCCGGGGCGGCTGCGCCGCCCGCCCCGCATCGCCGGCGTCCCGGCCGGGACCGAGCCGCGGAAGAAATGTCGTGCCGTTCGCCGTTCAGGGCGATACCGGCGGCCGACCGATGGATCGGACACCCGGACGGCCGAGCAGTCCGATGAACCTCGTGTCGACGCTCGTGGGGGTTGACACTCGACCTCGTACTCCGCCGGCACGCCCCGGCTGTGCACGATCGAAGAGCTTCTCGGTGACGAGGTGACCCGACGCTCAGGCCGTGGATTTTCTGGGGTTCAGCGCCATGTACCGGCGCAGGCTCTGCCCCGCACCGGCGAGGGCCTCAGTGATCCACTCGGGGAACGTCACATAGACGAAGTCGAGGGACGTGACCGTGTCGAGCAGGACCCTCACAGCCTCATGACGCGGGATACCACGGCTCATCAGGTAGAAGAGCATCTCTTCGTCGAGGACCGGCTGTCCGTCCAGGGCATGGAGCGTCGCATCAGGATCGGATATGAGCGTCATGGGCTGGTCTACGACGACATACTCGTGCGGCCACAGGTGCAGATCTCCCCCAGGCGTAGCGATGATCGCCTGCTTGGGGTGGATCTTCACGCCCCTCGAAACAATGGCTTCGGTGTTCATCTCGTGTGGACGGGCTGGCCACATACTCAGCGGCGGCACCCGAAAGCGGGAACGCAGTTCGGTGAATGGTCCTCGACCACAATGATCCAGGTCCCGTCCTCCGGGACGGCTTTGCCGTCCCGTTCGGGAAAGTACATCGAGGGCTCGGCCCCGATCGAGGATGCGATGGCATGATCCTCGTCAACGACGTCGGCGCGGCCATCGACATCCGGCGTCTGCCACTCCGGGGCGCCCTGGGTGCGGGCGGAGTCGGTGTGCTCCCTCGGTACCTGCGTTCCCATGGATGCCTCCAGTCTCCGGTGGTGGTGGTTCAAGTGATGGCTCAGCCGTGTTCCAGGGTTTGGGCCGCTTGTCCGCTGACGATCCGAGTGACCTCCTGGCAGGCTCGAAGACCGGCGCGAGGCCCGAGAGCTGAGTCGTAAGCACTGGGATTTATTCGGGTCGTGCGAGCCTTCGGCCGTGGTCGGCCGCGAGACACACACCACTCACGTGACGAGCAGTTGTCGGGATGTTCCGGCAACAGCCGCAGCCGAGGGCGCCCCGGAGTTTCTTCTGACGGCAAGGGTGTCTCCCGTGCTACTCCCGGTCGTTGCCGCTCATGGGCTCCAACCCTGAATGTCGGCAACCTGGAGGTCGGCCCAGAGCGGCTCGACCGTCACCGCGAGCAGCGAGGTGCCATCGGGCTCGTCGTCGAGGGCGCGTTTCCACCGTCGACGCAGTGTCGCAGCCTTGTTCCTGGCGGTCTTCTTGTCGGTGAACGGGCCAGTCGTGGCTGTGCAGGTCTCTACGGATGTCGTTCCGCGATGGAAGCGGGAGTCGGCTACGCGCCCCGCCCAAGATCAATGTCGCTGAGGGCGGGAGTCACTGCGATTGCATCCCCGCAGGCGGCACTGCCACTTGCGGTGGCATCCGGTCTCATCGCGGTTCGTGGCCAGGGCAACCAAGTGACATCCGTCGACGCGTCGAAACGACTCCCGCTCAGACTTCCATAGCCACAGTCGTTCGGGCGAAGGTCGACGTCCATCGAAGAGTCTCCTCGTCATCGGTGTGAACGGGGCGCAATTGGCCTCGCTGCTTCGGTCGGGGTGCTGAGGTGTCTCTGAAGGGGTCACTGCCGGGCGGCCGATGTCATTTCGATGCTCGGGCATGACGGAGTCTCGGCGCAGTGGTCGGGTTCTCCGGGGGCCTTCGGTTCGTGCGGGCAGGGGGTGACTGGTCAGTTGGCAAAGCGGGGCAATGCGGCGACGTGGTGTAAGGCCGTGGTTAGGTCGCCGGTATGCGTAGACGGAGCCGTCGTCCGCTGCGGGTGAGGCGTGCGGCGGACTCGGGGCTTTTGTGATAGTCCCAACCGTGGTCGACCCCGTTGTTCTCCCCTCGCACCAGCGCCCGTCACACGAGTGCGGCCAGGGCAGGTGGTGATAGCCATGCGGGCGCTGCCGGAATGGACCGCTAAGTGGTCGAACCTTCTTGGTGTCTGGTAGGCGGCCGATGCGTGTCCCGATCAGTGCCCAGACGCGTCTTGTCGATGTCTTGTTCGACGCACCGGTCATCGGTGTCGCCTTCGTGTCCGGCCAGAGGCGCCAAGACGTCTCCCCAGGGGCATCACCGACGCCTGGAAGCGCTCTTGCCGAGACATCGGCGCACAAGCGCGGAACGGGCTGAATGCGCGAACACCCAGCCCGTTCCGGCATCCTCCTCACGCGGTTCGGCTACGCCGAGCTCCTGGACAGAGCCCTGGTCCTGCTCCAGACCGGCCTTTGGAAGAAATTCTGTCCGTCGGACGTCTCCGCAGCCAGTCTCGCGTGGCGGCGGAGGCGTCTGACGAAGAGGAGAGACGGTGAGCCCTCGAACTCCGGGCTATGCTTCGTAGCTCGACATGAACCACTCGGGCTCGCTGACGCGGGTCTGCAGTCCCAGCACGGACAACGCCCGCTTCAGCGCCCCGTCGTGCTGGGATGCGGCGTTCATCGAGGCGAGGTCCAGCTTGAGGAGCCTGTTCTTGGGCTCGTGGACGACGGCTGCCAGGCAATACCCAACCTCGTCTTCGTCCATCCCGGCCGAGGACCGAAAGGGCAGCGTGTACGTCTGAAGGAGCAGCGACCCCAGACCGTTCGCAGCCAGCCGCTCTGCCGCCGCGTCGGTGAAGTATTCGACCGTGCGGGGGTACGAGTCCCCGGTGTACCCGTCGAGCATGTCCTGCGTCTCCCACGGCACGTGCGGCATCACAAACGATGAGCCGCGGCAGTCGGTGTACCCGACCAGCTTGTTCGTCAGCCCTTGCCAGTTGTCGACCGGGCCGCCCAGGCAGTACCCGTACATCAGGACTTCGTTATTCTCGATAGCACCCATAGTGTTCTCCTCGGTTCGATCCAATGG
>NZ_JBHVHQ010000403.1:0-7470 GCF_042800135.1 Streptomyces sp. NPDC057654
GGGCGGGAGCGTTACTGCCCACGGCCCCGCCCCACGCCGCGCCGCCCGAGCGGGGGGCCGGTGGCGGTGCCGGTACGTACGCGACCGTCGACTACCAGGCCGTCGGGCACGTGGTGACGGGCCGGGTCGGGCAGACCGTCCCCGTCGAACTGGGCGTCAGGAACGGCGGCCCGGACGTCGGGCGCGGCGCGGGCTCGTACGAGATCACACCGCCCGAGGGCACCACGATCACCTCGGGCACGGGCTCCTGCGGGGCGAAGGGCACGCGGACGTACGTCTGCGCGCTCGGCGCGACGCTGCGGCCCGGTGCCGTGGACACGCTCCGCTTCGACGTCCGTATCGACAAGAAGGTGGAGGGCGCGGAGGGGGAGATCCGCGTCGTGGACGGAGGGGACGGCGAGGCCACGGCCCATGACCCGCACCCGGAGAACGACGCGGCGGCGATCCGGACGGCCGTCGAGGACGTCGAGACCGTCGAGGACTCGGTCACCACGACCCCGTCACCCCCGACGGCCACCCTGGCCGACACGGGCCCCCAGCACACCCCGCTCCTGCTGGCGATAGCGACAGGAGCCCTGGCCCTGGGCATAACCACCACAACAATCCCCTCCCGCCCCCACCATCACCACTAACCCCCACAGGCCCCTCAAGCCCGGCCCACTCCACCCCACCGCCCGCACGAGCCCCTCAAGCCCGGCCCACTCCACCCCACCGCCCGCACAAGCTCCTCAAGCCCGGCCCACTCCACCCCACCGCCCGCACGAACTCCACAAGCCCGGCCCACTCCAGCCCGTCCGGCGTTTGAGGACATCCCGGCCGATAGGCCGCCCCGCACTCCGCCCCCGTACGGCCACCCCTTCCAGCCCGTCCGGCGCTTGAGGACATGGCCGCAACGCCGCCGCACCCACCCCGGCCCCCAGCCCGCTGCAAGCACCTGGCCACGCCCGACTAATACCTCCTAAACCAGTTTTGTCCGCTTAGCACTTAAAGTCGCCACATGCCCACGCCCTATGGACCCCGCGGAGGAATGGCATTCAGCGCGGACGAGCTGCGCGTGCTCCGCCGCGCCCTGGCCATCGCCCTTCAGCCCCACCCAGTCCCCGCCCCCATCGGCCCCGCGCGGGCCGAGGAGGTCCAGGACTGTCTCCGGCTCGCCGAGGCCGTGGACGAGGCGGTCCGCGAGGGAGGCCGGCTGCGCGCCTTCCTCCTCGCCGACCTCGCCCGCTATCGCTCTTCTCTCCCCGGCTCGGCCCCCGGCTATCTGCGACAGCTCCAGGACGCACTGACGGCCGGCTACCTGCCCCGCCCGGACGACCTCACCGCGCTCCGCTCGCTCTGCGCCGCCCCGGCCGGCGACGCCGAGTCCGACCGCCGTCGCGCGCTGCTGCACCGCTGCGAACGGATCGCCGAACGGTCCGTACGGGCCCGCCTCGCGGAACGCGCCGCCGAGCCGGCGCGGCCCGCCTCCGCCCCTGCCCCCGCCCCCGTCCTGCCGGGCTCGCGGCGCGCGCAGCTCCTCGCCCTGCCCGGCGGGCGCGGCCCGCAGGCGGCCGACGAGAGCGAGAAAAGCCCCGAGCCCCGCCCCGCGAGCAGGCCCGCCCCCGCGAAGCCCGGCGCGCCGCAGCAGCCGAAGCGCCCCGCGCCCACCCCGGCCGAGGTCTTCCCGCCGCGCCGCCGCCCCGACCCGGCGGCGGCCCCGAAGACGTCCCCCGGCCCGGCCCCGGCTCCGGGCGAGGAGGCCCGTACGGCCTGACGCCTGCCGGACTGCCGGACCGCTCCGGTGTGTGAGGCGGCCCGTACCGCATTCCGCGACCCGCCCCCGGCGCCCCCGGCGCGGGTCGTTAACCTGGACGTCTCGCGCAGCAATCGCGGCGGCAGCCGCAGAAGGAGGCCGACGGCCATGGACTACGTCTCCGCGCTGGTCCCGCCCCTGGTGATGGCGGTGGCCTTCACCGCACTGATCGTGACGATCGTCAAAAGCCAGGGCGGCGCGAACAAGAGCAAGGAAGACGCCGCGGTCGACGCCGTGCTCAACCGCGTCGAATCCGCCCAGCAGGCGCCCAAGGGTTCCGGGGCCTGATTTCGCCCGGGTTCTGCCCGGGTTCCGCCGGGGTTAGGCGCGGAGTTCTGCCCAAGGATTCGGCCCGGAACCTGAGCGCGGTTTCGGCCGGGAACACGCGGGCGTCCCGCGCCCGCCGCGCGCCGCCGCCGCACGTAACGAAGGGGCGTGTGGACCGCGATCACAAATCGCGGCCCGCGCGCCCCTTTATGTCGCTCAAATAAACCGGCATTGGAGACATCTCCCACTATTATTCGCGTGTGCCTCGACGACTGGGTGATCTGGAAGACGCCGTCATGACGCGCGTGTGGGAGTGGAACCGTCCCGTCACTGTTCGAGAAGTCCTGGAAGACCTTCAGCGGGAACGCTCCATCGCCTACACCACGGTCATAACGGTGATGGACAACCTGTATCAGAAGGGTTGGGTACGCCGGGAAGTGGAAGGCCGCGCCTATAGATATGCCGCGGTGTCGACCAGGGCCGCCTACTCGGCCGCACTGATGAACGACGCGTGGTCCGTCAGCGACAACCCGGCGGCCGCTCTGGTGGCGTTCTTCGGGATGATGTCCGCCGAACAGCGGGAGGCCCTGCGGGATGCGATGCGGGTGGTGCAAGTCGGGCCCGGCGACAGCTCCGGCGAGGCGGGGCGATAGCGTCCGGCCATGGCCGCACTATCGAATGTCGTCACCGTCCGCCGGGCCAGGACCAGCGATGTACCAGCGCTCCGCCGGCTCATCGACTCGTACGTACCGGACGGCATCCTCCTCGACAAAGCCATGGTGACGCTTTACGAGGACATCCAGGAGTTCTGGGTCGCGGAGCGAGCCCTCGAAGGCGCTGAAGCCGCCGGAGACGCCGAAGACGCCGAAGACGGTGAAGCCGCCGGGTCCGCCGGGGATACGGCCGCCGGAGTTACGGCCGCCGAGGTCATCGGCTGCGGCGCGCTGCATGTGATGTGGGAAGACCTGGCCGAGGTGCGCACTCTCGCGGTCGACAAGAGCGTCAAGGGCCTCGGGGTCGGTCATCTGGTTCTGGACAAGCTGTTGGAGACCGCTCGGTGGCTGGGGGTGCGCCGCATTTTCTGCCTCACCTTCGAAGTCGACTTCTTCGTCAAGCACGGCTTCGTGGAGATCGGCGAGACACCCGTCGATGGTGATGTCTACAGTGAGCTGCTGCGTTCCTATGACGAGGGCGTTGCCGAGTTCCTGGGTCTCGAACGGGTGAAGCCGAACACCCTTGGCAACAGCCGGATGCTTCTGCATCTGTGATCGCGGGCCCTATGTCCGAATCGCGCCCCTATCACATGGCTCTGGAACGCGTGGTTCCCACGCGGAAGCCGAGGCGAACCTTCCCCGGGGGTTTGTGTTTTTCCGGGAAAGGCGGTTTGCTATTCCCTCGTAGTGTAATTACTGGGGCAGCGACATGCGCTGCTATCGCCGTGGACCCCAGACCCCCTTTTCTGTGAAAGGAATCCCCCGTGGCACAGAAGGTTCAGGTCCTTCTTGTCGATGACCTCGACGGTGGCGAGGCCGACGAGACCGTCACGTTCGCGCTGGACGGCAAGACCTACGAGATCGACCTCACGACGGCCAACGCCGACAAGCTGCGCGGCCTGCTTGAGCCGTACACGAAGAGTGGCCGTCGCACCGGCGGTCGCGCCGCGGCCAGCCGCGGCAAGGCCCGAGCCGGCGCGGGCAGCAGCCAGGACACCGCGAAGATCCGCGCGTGGGCCAAGGCGAACGGCTTTGAGGTCAACGACCGCGGCCGCGTGCCCGCGACCGTGCGTGAGGCTTACGAGAAGGCCAACGGCTGAAAACCCGAGGGCCGACCGCTGCGAGCCCCCGAGGCGCGCAGCAACCGGGCCCGGTGGCACTCCGTGGCCGCCGCGCCCACGAGCCTTACGAGATCGGGGGCGCCCCCACCGTCCCCGAGGCCGGTGACCGGCAGCGTCGGCTCGACTTCGCACCCCGGTTCGGGAGGCCGTAGCCAGACGGTCTCCCGCGAGCCGGCGACCGCGTCCGGCGTCGGTGCGGCGATCCGGCCGCCTGGTCCGAGCATGGTGAGATCGAGGGCGATGCCGCCCCACTCCAGCCAGTCGAGCAGCCCCGGCAGCTCGTCGGCGCTGCCCGCGGCGACCAGCAGCCGTACGGCGCCCGCGCGCGGGTCGTACGCGACCGGGCCGGTGCGCGCCACGCGCCGCAGCACCGCGAACCCGGCGTCGGAGGGCAGCTCCAGCACGTCGAAGCGGACGCCGGTGAGGAGCTGTACGGGCTCCCCGGCCGAGCCGCCTGTGGCCGGCCAGCCCAGCTCGCGCTCGTACCACCGGCGGACGGCGTCGAGCGGCGCCCGGGGTCGGGGCACGGGAACGGCGGGAGTCATGCCTGCTGCAACTGGCGCGAACCGGCAGAGGTTACGCTCGGTCCGGGCCCCGAAGCGAACCGTGATCGGCAAGGGGAGTTCGGAGGCTTCGAGGGGGCGCGCGGGTGTTCGCCCGTAGCGGATGGAATCCGCCCGCGCGGCATGGACTGTCAGTGCTGACGGGTAAGACATCCCTAGTGGAGAGGGGCGGTCCGCGTGTCAGGAGGCTCGGCGTTCGCCATCGGCGTACTGGTGACGGGCGTATATGCCTGGCCTGCGGGAACATCGTCTCGCACCATCGGGTTGGAGCAGATGTCGGCTGTTCGCCAAATTGGTTTCCCCGCTGCGGTGGGGGTGATCCGGACGGATGTCGGCAGTTGGAATGAGCTGTCCCGTCCTACGGGACTAGCATGCGGAAGGACAGGGAGGGGACCGTCCCCGATCTGCCTGACCGCTCTGAGGAGCGATTAACGATGTTCGAGAGGTTCACCGACCGCGCGCGGCGGGTTGTCGTCCTGGCTCAGGAAGAAGCCCGGATGCTCAACCACAACTACATCGGCACCGAGCACATCCTCCTGGGCCTGATCCACGAGGGTGAGGGTGTCGCCGCTAAGGCCCTGGAGAGCCTCGGGATTTCGCTCGAGGCGGTCCGCCAGCAGGTGGAGGAGATCATCGGGCAGGGCCAGCAGGCCCCGTCCGGGCACATTCCTTTCACCCCCCGTGCCAAGAAGGTCCTGGAGCTGTCGCTCCGCGAGGCCCTTCAGCTCGGCCACAACTACATCGGTACGGAGCACATCCTGCTCGGCCTGATCCGCGAGGGCGAGGGCGTCGCCGCCCAGGTCCTCGTGAAGCTGGGCGCCGATCTGAACCGGGTGCGGCAGCAGGTCATCCAGCTGCTCTCCGGCTACCAGGGCAAGGAGGCCGCCACGGCAGGCGGCCCGGCCGAGGGCACGCCCTCGACCTCCCTCGTCCTGGACCAGTTCGGCCGCAACCTGACCCAGGCCGCCCGCGAATCCAAGCTCGACCCGGTCATCGGGCGCGAGAAGGAGATCGAGCGGGTCATGCAGGTGCTGTCCCGCCGTACCAAGAACAACCCGGTCCTCATCGGCGAGCCCGGCGTCGGCAAGACGGCGGTCGTCGAGGGCCTGGCGCAGGCCATCGTCAAGGGCGAGGTGCCCGAGACCCTCAAGGACAAGCACCTCTACACCCTGGACCTCGGCGCGCTGGTCGCCGGCTCCCGCTACCGCGGTGACTTCGAGGAGCGCCTGAAGAAGGTCCTCAAGGAGATCCGCACCCGCGGCGACATCATCCTGTTCATCGACGAGCTCCACACCCTCGTGGGTGCGGGCGCCGCCGAGGGCGCGATCGACGCGGCTTCGATCCTGAAGCCGATGCTGGCCCGCGGCGAGCTCCAGACGATCGGCGCCACCACGCTCGACGAGTACCGCAAGCACCTGGAGAAGGACGCCGCGCTGGAGCGCCGCTTCCAGCCCATCCAGGTCGCGGAGCCGTCGCTGCCGCACACCATCGAGATCCTCAAGGGTCTGCGCGACCGCTACGAGGCCCACCACCGGGTCTCCATCACGGACGAGGCGCTGGTCCAGGCCGCCACCCTGGCCGACCGGTACATCTCCGACCGCTTCCTGCCGGACAAGGCGATCGACCTGATCGACGAGGCCGGATCCCGGATGCGCATCCGCCGGATGACCGCGCCGCCGGACCTCCGCGAGTTCGACGAGAAGATCGCCGACGTGCGCCGGGACAAGGAGTCCGCGATCGACTCGCAGGACTTCGAGAAGGCGGCCTCGCTGCGCGACAAGGAGAAGCAGCTCCTCGCGGGCAAGGCGAAGCGGGAGAAGGAGTGGAAGGCCGGCGACATGGACGTCGTCGCCGAGGTCGACGGCGAGCTGATCGCCGAGGTCCTCGCCACGGCCACCGGCATCCCGGTCTTCAAGCTGACCGAGGAGGAGTCCTCGCGGCTGCTGCGCATGGAGGACGAGCTGCACAAGCGCGTCATCGGCCAGAAGGACGCCATCAAGGCGCTCTCCCAGGCCATCCGGCGCACGCGTGCGGGCCTCAAGGACCCGAAGCGCCCCGGCGGCTCGTTCATCTTCGCGGGCCCGTCCGGCGTCGGTAAGACCGAGCTGTCCAAGACGCTCGCCGAGTTCCTCTTCGGCGACGAGGACGCGCTGATCTCCCTCGACATGTCGGAGTTCAGCGAGAAGCACACGGTCTCCCGGCTCTTCGGCTCCCCTCCCGGCTACGTCGGGTACGAGGAGGGCGGCCAGCTCACCGAGAAGGTGCGCCGCAAGCCGTTCTCCGTCGTCCTCTTCGACGAGGTCGAGAAGGCCCACCCGGACATCTTCAACTCGCTGCTCCAGATCCTGGAGGACGGTCGGCTGACCGACTCCCAGGGCCGGGTCGTCGACTTCAAGAACACGGTCATCATCATGACGACCAACCTGGGCACCCGGGACATCTCGAAGGGCTTCAACCTCGGCTTCGCGGGCACGGCCGATGTGAAGACGAACTACGAGCGCATGAAGAACAAGGTCAACGAAGAGCTCAAGCAGCACTTCCGCCCCGAGTTCCTCAACCGCGTCGATGACACGGTCGTCTTCCACCAGCTGACCGAGGAAGACATCATCCAGATCGTCGACCTCATGCTCACCAAGGTGGACGAGCGGCTCAAGGACCGCGACATGGGCATCGAGCTCAGCGCGGACGCCAAGTCGCTGCTCGCCAAGCGGGGCTACGACCCCGTCCTGGGCGCCCGGCCGCTGCGCCGGACGATCCAGCGGGAGATCGAGGACATCCTCTCCGAGAAGATCCTCTTCGGTGAGCTGCGCCCCGGTCACATCGTGGTCGTCGGCGTCGAGGGCGAGGGCGACCAGCAGAAGTTCACCTTCCGCGGCGAGGAGAAGGCGGCCCTGCCGGACACCCCGCCGATCGAGCAGGCGGCCGGCGGCGCCGGTCCGAACCTGAGCAAGGACGCGTGACGCGTAGCGCCTGACGGCGATGGAGCGAGGGGCCGGCCCCGGACCGTATGAGAC
>NZ_JBHVHQ010000404.1:0-7463 GCF_042800135.1 Streptomyces sp. NPDC057654
CGTCAGAGGCGCTTCACCGTGTGCAGGATGTACTCGTCGCGGTTCAGCGGATTCGCGCCCCCGGGCCGCGGCCGCGACGGGAAACGCCCCTGAACGGGCTGATAGCCCTGGAATTCGGAGAGGAACACGCCTTCTCCCTGGGTGAGTCCGGGCACCTGCTGCTCGAATTCGTGGACCTTGCTCGACTCCATGCTCCCGGTCAGCCGGTAGCCGTCCTCCCGTGCCGTGGGCGGCTGCGGATGCGCGCCCAGCTCCGACAGTTTCGCCAGCACCGGACTCAGGCTGTCCGGCGGCAGCTCCATGTCGAAGCCGCTCACCGGCTCGTACACCTGCGTCCCGGCCTCCCTCAGCGCCGTCATCAGCACCAGCGGCGTGACCTTGCGGAAGTCGTCCGCCGCGCTCACCGGACTCGCGAAGCCGGAGTGCGTCAGCGTGACGGCGATGTCCGTCACCTGCCAGCCGTACAGCCCGTGGTCCAGCGTCGTGTGCACGGTCTCCTCGATGGCGGTGTGGAAGGCCCGCGGCAGCGACCCCAGCTCCACGCCGAGTTGGAAGACGACTCCCGCGCCCGGCTGCGCGGGCTCCACCCGCAGCCCCACCGTCGCCCAGAAGTAGTTGCGCGTGCGGGTGTCGAGCTCCTCCAGCCAGGAGCCCGCCCCGACGGGCTTCTCGATATGGACGGTCCGGGTCTGCTCGAAGTACGCCGCGACGCCGTACACCTCCTCCAGCGTGGTCCGGATGATCTCCTTCTGCACCTCTCCGTAGAGCCGCAGCACAGCGCCGTCGGCGTACTGGTCCTGCCGCAGTTCGATATGCGGGTCCTGCTCGCTCAGCGCCTGGAGCGCCGCGTGCAGCCGCGCCGCCTCCCCCGGCCGCTCGGATCTGACGACGGTCTCCAGGCTGGGCGGCGCGAAGAAGTTCCGCGGCCCCTGCTCGTCGTCGGGGCCGAGCCGGTCGCCGACGCGCGCCTCCTTGAGCCCCCAGATCTTCGCGATGTCCCCGGCCGTCGCCCGCGCCTCCACGGTCGTGGAGCCGTGCTCGAAGACCTGGAGCGAAGTGATCTTCACCGGGTGTTCGGTGACGAGGCCGGAGTGGTCGGTGCGGTGGAACGTCACCTGGTCGCGGGTGCCGAGGGAGCCGGACCGCAGCCGCAGATAGGTGAGCTTCTCGCCGCGAGCCCCCCGGTCGACCTTGAAGACGGTGCCGCTGAGCGGCGCGTCCGCGTCGGCGTGCACGGACGGCAGGAGGACCTGCACGCCGTGCAGCAGTTCGTCGATGCCCTCGCCCGTCACGGCGGAGCCGAAGAACACCGGATGGATCCGGCCGCGCCCGGTCTGGAGGGCCAGCTCCGCGTCGTACTCCTTCTGCGTCAGCCGCCGGTCGTCGTCGAGATAGGCCGCGAGGAACGCGTCGCTGTCCTCGGAGAGGGCCTCCGCCAGATACGCGGCGAACTCCTCGTCCTCCACCGTGCGGGCACGGCTGCGCGCCCCTCGGGTCCCGATGTCCTCCACACAGGACATCGCGACGGCGTGCGGGGTCAGCTTCTTGCCGATGTCGTCGAGCAGTCCTTGGTACCGCGCGCCGCGGCGGTCGACCTTGTTGACGAACAGCAGGGTGGGGATCGCCAGCTTCTGCAACGTCCGCATCAGGATGCGGGTCTGCGGCTGTACCCCTTCCACCGCCGATACCACCAGTACGGCGCCGTCGAGCACCCTGAGCGCCCGCTCCACCTCGGAGATGAAGTCGGAGTGGCCCGGAGTGTCGATCAGATTGACTTTGAGGTCGTCGAGGACGAAGGAGGCGACGGCCGAGCGGATCGTGATCCCCCGCTGCCGCTCCAGCTCCATGGAGTCGGTCTGTGTGGTCCCCTTGTCGACGCTGCCCACCGTGTGGATGACGCCGGTCCGGTGCAGGAGGCGTTCGGTGAGACTGGTCTTGCCGGCGTCAACGTGGGCGAGAATCCCCAGGTTCAGCTTCTTCATGAATGCTCTTCGCTGTCTGATATGTGGCCATTCGGTCTTCTTCCGTCGAAATCTCGGTCGCCTGCCGCATGATGTCCTTGCTCTCCATTCGCCGAACTGGTCACCGGTGGCCCGAACGTGTCGCCTCCGGCGGTCGCGTCACGGTAGCAAGAGCGGTTATCCCTCGTCAGCGCTTTGTGGCGACAATCAGCCAGTCCCCGAGAAGATTGTCGAGCTGCTCCGTACGGGTCACCTCGAACCCCGCCTCCGCGACGGACGCGTGGCACTCGGCCAGCGTGCAGGACGAGCTGTCGCCGCGGATCAGCCCGTGGTTCAGCCGCTGGAGCACGTCGTGCACGGACTCGGACTCCGGGTCGGCCATCAGGTCGTAGATCATCAGCGCCCCGCCCGGCCGCAGCGCGCCGTGGATGCGGCGCAGCAGCTCCTGCCGCTGCTCGTCCGGCCAGTCCGGCAGCACATGCCCGGTGACGACCACGTCCGCCTCCGGCAGCGGGTCGCGCAGGAAGTCGCCGCCGTAGAACCGCAGCCGGTCGGCCACGCCGCGCGCCGCCGCCAGCTCGTCGAAGAGCGGCTCCAGGGGCGGCAGGTCGAAGACCGCCCCGGACAGATGCGGATGGGCCAGCGCGATCCGCGACGCCAGCTGGCCGCGGGCCCCGCCGATGTCCACGAAGGACGTGTACGGCCGCCAGTCGACGCGGCGGGCCAGCTCGTCGGCGGTGAAGGAGCTGAACGTGTCGAAATGAGCCATCGCCTGCCGCGCCCGGTCCGGGTCCGCGTAGTGCTTCGGATACGCCTCGGGCCCGTGCGCCTCGGCCCCGGACTCGGCGCGGCCCTCACGCAGCGCCGTCGTCAGCTCGCCCCACACCCGGTAGTGCTTGCGGGCGTGCTGGAGGACGCTGCCGCCCAGGTAGGAGGGGGAGCCGGGGACCAGGAACGCGGTCGCGGCCCCGCTGTTGGCGAACCGGTCGCCGTCCGCCTCCAGCAGGCCGAGGGCCGCGAGGGCGTCCAGGAACTCCTGTGCCAGGGGGTGGGCGATGCCCAGCCCCTTCTTCACCTCCTCGACCGTCGCGGGACCGGACGCCAGCAGGTCGAACAGGCCCAGTTCGACGGCGGTGTGCAACACCTTCGCCTGGTGGTAGGCGGTGTTGAGCTGAAGGATCGAGCGGGCCTGGGCGACCGGCGCGAGCTGTGACGCGGACATGGCTCTCCTTGATCATCTTGGCTGGGAGTGAACGCTCGGCCGGGGAAGGGGAGACCGAACGCCGATATGCGGGGACTTGCGCGGGGCCGTGCCGAGAACTACTCCGCCGGCGCGCCGAACCACGTGTGCAGGGCCTCCACCAGCCCCTCCTGGCCCCCCGCCGCCGGTCCGGCCCAGCAGACGTAGCCGTCCGGGCGCATCAGCAGCGCGGACACCTCGGGGTCGGGGGCGTACGGCCCCTGCACGCCCGTCGCGGCCACCACGTCCACCCGGCCCTTCCAGCCCGTGACGAGATCGGCCGCGTCCGGCGCGGAGGGAAGCGTCAGCAGCACGCCGCGCCCGGCGTGGAAGTACTCGCCCAGCCGCCGCTCGCCCTCCGCCGTCGCCAGCGTCAGATCGGGGACACGCCGCCCGACGAGCGGATGCTCGCCCGGAATGTCGTAGCGCAGATCCAGCGCGGAGATCAGCCCCGCCAGATACCGGTTCGTCTCCGGCAGACGCAGCAGCTCGATCATCAGCTCCCGCAGCCCCTCGTACCGCGGATCCGGGTCGATGAGCACCGCCTGCGCGCGCGTATTGCGCAGCACGCCCTGCGCGACCGGGTAGCGCTCCGCCTCGTACGTGTCGAGCAGCCCCTCCGGCGCCGTGCCCGCGACCACCGCGCCCAGCTTCCAGCCGAGGTTGAACGCGTCCTGGAACCCCAGGTTCAGCCCCTGCCCGCCGGCCGGCAGATGGATGTGACAGGCGTCCCCGGCCAGCAGCACCCGGCCCGAGCGGTACCGCTCGGCCTGCCGCGAGGTGTCCGTCAGCCGCGAGAGCCACCGCACGTCGTGCATCCCCAGATCGCTCCCGGCGACCTCGCGCAGCGCGGCCCGCACGTCCTCCTCGGTGATCGGGGCGCGCCGGTCCGCGTACGGCCGGTCGAAGAACGCGATCGTCGCGCGGTAGACGTCGGGCTCCAGCGGGAACGCCGCGAACCAGGCCCGCAGATCGGGCCGCATCACCCCGTACGGGCGCATCGGCCCCATGCCCTCGCCCCGCGGCATCTCCTCGCTGAACTTCGCGTCCGCGATCACCGCGAACATGTGCGGCTCCTGGCCGGGGAAATCGACGCCGAGGAGCTTGCGCACCGTGCTGCCGCCGCCGTCGCACCCCACCAGATAGCGGCTGCGGACCTCGTACGGGCCGTCGGGGCCGGTGATCTGGACGGTGACCGACTCCTCGTCCTGCGCCAGCGCCGTCAGCGCGTGCCCGCGCCGCAGCTCGCCGCCCAGCTCCAGGACGCGCCGGGTGAGCAGCTGCTCGGTGCGGACCTGGGGGATGAACAGGACGTACGGGTGCCGGGTGTCGAAGTCGCCGAACTGGAGCGGCACGCCGAGGCTCGCGAAGTTGCCGCCCTTCAGCGTCGAGGCGCCGTCCAGGAAGTCCTGGGCCTGGCCGCGCATTTCGAGGATCTCGACGCTGCGCGAGTGCATCCCGAGGGCCTTGGAGAAATCGACCGGCTCCGCCAGCCGCTCCACCACCAGAACGCGGGCGCCGGCCAGCCGCAGTTCCGCGGCGAGCATCAGACCGGTGGGCCCGGCCCCGGCCACCACCACATCCACGTCGTATCGCATCCATGCCTCTTTCGAGTTCCGAAAACGAGTGATCGTGCCGAGCATGCTGGCAGCGCGACTTAGAGCCGACGTCCAGGCGCTTTCCCCCGCTTTTCCCCGCCCCACGCCTGGACGGGCGCTCTAGGAACACTGCCTACCGTGTCGGGGTCCCCTACGGATAAGAGGGCGTGAAATGCCGTTCAGCGCACAGCAGATCGCCTACCTGCGCCAGCAGGGCTACGGTCGGCTCGCGACGGTCGGGGCGAGCGGCGAGCCGCACAACGTCCCCGTCTCGTTCGAGGTCGACGCGGAGCGCGGCACCATCGAGATCACCGGCCGCGGCATGGGAGAGAGCCGCAAGTTCAGGAATGTCCGGGCGGACGGCCGGGTCTCCTTCGTCGTCGACGACATTCCCAGCCGGGACCCCGAAGTCGTACGGGCCGTCGTCATCCACGGAATCGCCGAGGCCCTGGACACCGGCGGCCGGGAGCGCCGCCCGCACTGCGCCGACGAAATGATCCGCATACACCCCCGCCGCGTCATCGCCTGGGGAATCGAGGAGAAGAAATGAAGGACATGCCCGAATTCCCCTGGGAGGTGATTCTGCCGCACCGCAAACGTGCCGCCGAACACCCCGACGGGATCGTCAACCTGGCCATGGGCGAACCGGTCGACCCCACCCCCGGCCCCGTCCGCGAGGCCCTGGCGCGCGCCGCCGACGCCCCCGGCTACCCGCCGACCGAGGGCACGCCCGAACTGCGCGCCGCGGTCGCCGGATGGCTGCGCCGCCGGCACGGCGTGCGGGTCGACCCCACCGCCGTACTGCCCGCCGTCGGCACCAAGGAACTCATCGCCTGGCTCCCGACGATGCTCGGAACCGGCCCCGGCGACCTCGTCGCCTTCCCCCGGCTGGCCTTCCCCACCTTCGACGTCAGCGCCCGCCTCGCCGGAGCCGACTCCCGGCCCGTCGACTCGCCCCTCGACCTCGCCGGGGCCGCGGAGCGCCCCAAGGTCGTCTGGCTCAACTCGCCGTCCAACCCCGACGGCAGAATCCTCACCGTCGCCGAACTGCGGGAGCTCGTGGCCTGGGCCAGGGAGCGCGGCACGGTGCTGGCCGACGACGAGTGCTACATCGAGTACGGCTGGGACCGGCGCCCGCCGTCCCTCCTCGACCCGCGCGTGTGCGGCGACAGTCACGACGGGCTGCTCGCCGTGTACTCGCTCTCCAAGCGCTCCAACCTCGCCGGGTACCGCGCCGGGTTCTGCGTCGGCGACCCCCACCTCGTACGGCGGCTTCTGTCGGTGCGCAAGCACGCCGGACACGCCGTGCCCGGCCCCGTCCAGGCCGCCATGACCGCCGCCCTGGACGACGACACGCACGTGGACGAGCAGCGCGCCCGCTACGCGCGCCGCCGGGACGTGCTGAGCGGGGCGCTGCGGTCCGCCGGGTTCACGATCGAGCACTCCGAGGGCGGCCTGTTCCTGTGGGCGACCCGCGACGAACCGTGCTGGACGACCGTCAAGGACCTGGCCGAACGGGGCATCCTCGTCGCCCCCGGCACGTTCTACGGCACGGCCGGCGAACGCCACGTCCGGATCGCCTTCACCGCGACCGACGAGCGGATCGCCGCGGCCGCCGGCCGGCTCTCATGACGACGGCCGCGGCGGCGGACACCGGCAGTCCGCGGCCCGCACCCGGCGCGCCCCGGCCGGTGGCGCTGCTGCTGCCCGGCCAGGGCTCCCAGCACCGGGCCATGGCCGCCGGCCTCCATCCGCACGAGCCGGTGTTCGCCGAGGCGTTCGACGAGGTGCTCGACGCGATGGGCCGGCACGGCGCGATGATGCGCGCGGACTGGCTGGCGGCCGACCGGCCCGAGGTGCCGCTGGATCATGTGCTGCGCTCCCAGCCGCTGCTGTTCGCCGTCGACTTCGCGCTCGGCCGGCTGGTCATGAGCTGGGGCGTCCGCCCGGTGGCGCTGCTCGGGCACAGCATCGGCGAACTGGCCGCCGCCGCGCTCGCCGGGGTGTTCCCGGTGCGCGACGCGGCCCGCGTGGTGCTGGACCGGGTGGTGCGGCTGGCCGACTCCCCGCCGGGCGGCATGCTCGCGGTCGCGGCCACCCCCGAACGGCTGGCCCCCTACCTCGGCGGGCAGGTGGCGGTCGGCGCGGTCAACGCGCCCGGCCAGACGATCCTTTCGGGCCCCGGCGACGAACTGCGCGCCGTCGGCGAGCGGTTGCGCGCCGACGGCCTCGTCTTCCGTCCGGTGCCCGCGCTGTCCGCGTTCCACAGCCCCGCGCTCGCACCGTACGCCAAGGGCGCCGAGCGCCTCCTCGCCGCCGTGCCCCGGCGCCCGCCCGCCACCCCCGTCTACTCCGGCTACACAGCGGCCCCGCTCACCGCCGAACAGGCCACGAGCCCGGAGTTCTGGGCGCGCCAGCCCGTGGACCCGGTGTGGTTCTGGTCCGCCCTCGGCGCGCTGCTGGAGACCGGCGGCCGGGTCCTCGTGGAGGCCGGTCCCGGACAGGGGCTGGCCGCCGTGGCCCGCCGGCACACGGCCGTACGCCGCGGGCACAGCCGGGTCGTCGCCCTGCTCCCGGCCCGGCCGAGCGGCCCCGACGCGGACCGGGCGGCCCTGGCGGCGGCGAAGGATGAACTGCGGAACGAGGGATACGACATTCCCTGAC